>JAYZVO010000228.1:0-36070 GCA_036155555.1 Myxococcota bacterium | reverse complement strand
CGTTGTCGAGGTCGTCATTTGTGGGGTCGTTGTCCCCGTCGCGATCCTCATCAGCGGTGTCGACGCCATCGCCATCGTCATCCTCATCGAGGTAGTTCGGCGTGCCATCACCGTCGGTGTCATCGTTTGTAGGATCGCCGTCGTTGTCGAGGTCCTCGTCAGCGGTGTCGATGCCATCGCCGTCGTCATCCTCATCCAGCGCGTCGATGTCTCCATTCCCATCGCTGTCCTGGCCACCAGCTGCGTCCTCACCGCCGATGCAAATGCCAACGAGCGTGGAGGTGCCATCGCACAGGCCATCTCCATCACTGTCCGCGTTGCCAGGATCGGTGCCGATGGTGCGCTCGGTGCCGTTGTCGATGCCATCGCCGTCCGTATCACCGCTGTCGCAAGCCAATGCGTTGGCGTTGGGCACGCAAGGATTGTTTGGCTCTGGATCGGTGTCGTTTGGCGTCCCGTCATCGTCAGGATCACCCGTGGGGCACGCCAACGCATCCGCGTCAGGAGTGCATGGTTCCAGGCGATCAGGCGTACCCGAGTTGTCGGAATCACCAGGCTCACTGGAAGTCAACACGCCGTCGCCGTCATCGTCGGTGTCCAGATAGTCTGGCGTTCCGTCATTGTCGGTGTCGTCGTTGGTAGGATCGCCATCGTTGTCGATGTCTTCATCCGCTGTATCCACGCCGTCCCCATCGTCATCTGGGTCCAGCGCATCGATCAAACCGTCGGTGTCGCTGTTCTGACCACCCGCTGCGTTCTCACCGGCAACACAAATGTTTGCCACCGCCGAAGTGCCATCACAGAGGCCATCGCCGTCGGAGTCCGCATTCTCAGGGTTGGTGCCCAGGCCACGCTCGACGCCATTGGTCAGGCCATCGCCGTCAGCATCGCCGCTATCGCAGGACAGGGCGTTGGGATTTGGCACACAAGGATCATTGGGATCAGGATCGGTATCGTTTGGCGTGCCGTCGTCATCAGGGTCACCTGTTGGACACGCGACCGCTTGATCGTCAGGCGTGCATGGCTCCAAACGATCTGGCGTACCCGAGTTGTCGGAGTCACCAGGCTCTGCCGATGTGAGGACGCCATCGCCATCATCATCGGTGTCGAGATAATCGGGAGTTCCGTCGTTGTCGGTGTCATCGTTTGTGGGGTTGCCATCGTTGTCGATGTCTTCATCCACAGTGTTGACGCCATCGCCGTCATCATCAGGATCGAGCGCATCGATCAAACCATCGGTGTCGCTGTTCTGACCACCTGCGGCGTTCTCTCCAGCGAAGCAAATGTTTGCCACTGCCGAAGTGCCATCGCAGAGGCCATCGCCATCGGTGTCCGCGTTTTGAGGGTTGGTGCCAATGAGAACCTCGGCACCATTGGTCAGGCCGTCGCCGTCGGCATCGCCGCTGTCACAAGCGAGTGCGTTGGGGTTCGGCACGCAAGGATCGACAGGATCAGGATCGGTGTCATTGGGTGTGCCGTCATCGTCAGGATCACCCGTGGGGCAGGCGACCGCTTGATCATTGGGCGTGCATGGCTCCAGACGATCGGGTGTACCTGAACCATCGGCATCGCCAGGCTCGTTGATGCTCGGCGTGCCATCATTATCATCGTCTGCGTCGAGGTAATCGGGCGTGCCGTCACCATCCGAGTCATCGTCAGCGGGGTTCGTGTTGTTGTTCAGATCCTCTGCGCTGGTCAGGATGTCGTCGTCGTCATCGTCGTCGTCGAGGAAGTTCGGCGTGCCGTCGTTGTCCGAGTCATCATCGGTAGGATCTCCATTGCCATCGAGATCCTCATTGGTGGTGTCGAGGCCATCACCATCGTCATCGAGGTCGAGGAAGTCCCTGGCGCCATCGCCATCGGTGTCCGGGAGCGTGAGCGCCTGGCCTCCTTGATCCACATCGACCACATCGAAGACGCCATCATCATCGTCGTCGACGGTGTTGTCGATGCGTCCATCGTTGTTGGCGTCGAGCGCCGCGCCGCCCCCCTCGTAAATATCGAAGGCGCCGTCGCCATCCGAGTCGAGGTCGAGGTGGTTCGGGATGCCATCGCCATCGAAGTCGTAGCGATCATCGATGCCATCGTTGTTGGCATCGACAAACCCTGGAGAGTCGGGGTCCTTGTAGTCGGGGATGTCATCATCGTCAGTGTCTTGCGATGCGTCGACGCCACCGAGCTCATCGATATCGAGGATGCCGTCGTTGTCCTCATCATCATCGACCTCGCCGCCGAGGCCATCTCCATCAGGATCGGGATCGGCTGGGTTGGTGGTCGGGCCGCCAGTGATAGGGTCCTCGGAGCGCACCGTCGCGGGGTTCGAGATCCCAGCAGCAGCGAGCGTATCACCTTCAAAGGAGACCACCGCCTCGTTCACGATGTCCTGCGTGTTGGTGAGCGGATCGATGGTGACAGAGAAAGAGATCGTGACCGAATCCCCCGGCTCCAACGTCCCGCCCGAGACAGCCGTCGCGCCACGCCCGAGCGTCACGAGCAGCTGATCGAGGTTCGCGTCATACTCGCCAGTGTCATCGCCTGCGACATCGGTCAACGCGCCGACGGCTGGGCCTGTCGGCACGGTCGCATCGAGCGTGAGCGAACCTGGCTTGTAGGTCGTCCCCACAGGGATCAAGTCCGTGAGCACGACGTTGACCGCGTCATCGAACGCGCTCGGGAGGTTCTCGATCGTGATCGAGTAGCGAAGCTCGTCCCCTTCCACGAGGGAGCCCCCATTGAGATCCGTGGCGCTCTTGGTCGTCTCGATCTCGGGGAAGTACACATCGACGATAAAGTCGACCTTGTAGAACTGGTTGCCCTCGCCGCTGCCCGCGTTCATCACGACGGTCGCAGAGGTCTCATCGTTGCCGATCTGACTGCTCACGTCGAAGGTGTCGACGTCGAGCCCGAGGGTGTTTCGGAACGCAGGAGTTCGGCCAGGGAGGTGGCCAGAATCAGTCGCGATGGAGGCGTCGCCGATGTCGCTGGCGGTGCTGATCGCGTTGGAGACGTTGGCCCCGTTAAAGGATGCGGTATCGCCGCTCCCCTCATCCCCTTCCGTGATCGAGAGCCCGAGCTCGGCGTTGACCGGGCCGCTCTTTGGCGTCACGAAGCCGCTCATGTTGAAGGACTCCGAGCTTCCGCCTCCGTACTCCTTGAAGCCGTGGAAGACCGTCAAGCTGCGGAAAGGAAGATCGGGGGACTCGTAGACGACCATCAACTCCCAGCCGCCGATGTAATCATCCTGGCCAGTGTGCGCCGCGACGTTGGCGACGGTGAAGGTCAGATCGTTCCCAGTGCCGACGCTCTGCACGGTGGTAGTCACGTCCGCATAACACTGGAAGTACTGCCCGATCGAGGAGCACCAATCATCATCGATGGTTTGGTAAGCATATCCTCCGCCGGGCAAATCGAGGAGCACTTGATCGGTCGGAGTACTCGCGATGTTGGTGCGCTGACTCGAGTTGCGCGTGTTGCCCGTCCAGTAGAGCCCCGCCCAGGTGACGGTGGCGTTGGAAGGGATCGAGATGTTGCCAGCGCTCGAGTTGTACGTGCTCCCGACGCTGTCGATGTCGATCCACTGCGTATAGGTGTTGTTGTTGTTCTCCTGGATCGCGCCCGAGGTGCTCTCGATGCGATTGCACTGCGTGCTGCTCTCGCGGCTGCGGTCACAGGTCATGACCGAGTTCCCCGTGCGCACGAACTGGCCACGCTCGATCTCGTCGTAAGCCGTCGTGAAGTCGCGCTCCTGCGCGTTGGCTTGCGACGCTACACCAAACAACGCGAACAAGATCGCGCCCGAGGTGCTCACCATACGTCTTCGTTCGTTCTTTCTCTGAGAAAACAGACGGCTTCTCATACCCACTCCATCTTTATCCCGTGTTGTTCACCACTCCCCCCTCGCGTGACGAACCCCTGTTTACGATCGCCGACCAGGACCTCTCGTTCGGATCGCGTCGACGCGACAGACCGAAGAGGTCCTGGCAAGCTGAAATGAAACAGGGTGAGTCTGATGGAGGAACGATGAATCAAGTTCGCTGTAAAGCACTTGATTCAAACGAGTTCCCCGACCGGACTCACCCTACTTACGCTTTTTGCTTCCAAGGCAAATTTCTGACGCCTCGTTAACACGAGGTGTCAGGGCATACCAGATAAATCGTTTCAAACCCCACACCCCCACGTTTCACTACCCACCGGTGTTGAAACGACAACGGGGACACAAACGAGCGAGGCTGTGCCTGCCGTTTTGCCATCATTCGAGTCAGGGAGATGATTCTTCTCTAGTTGTAGTGAATTCCTGGACGCCGATCAAATCAGCGGAGCGTCAAGAGGACCTCGACGCGCGCCGCGCGCCCTTCTTGTCGGCCATCGCGGCGACAAGCGAGCTGCCCACGACAAGCAGCGTCCCGATGCCCGAGAGCAAGGTCGGCGTCTCGCCAAAGAGGAGCATCCCCCACAAGAAGGCAAAGACGATCTGGAGGTAGGTGATCGATGTCGCTGGCCCCGCCTTCTCGAGGTGGAGTCCCTTGGTCAGAAAGACCTGCGCGATCTGGGTGCTCACGCCTACAGCGAGCAAACATGCCCACCCCCAGGCGTCCGGCATGCTCAAGACAGGCCACGCGGTGGGGATGGCGAGCGGCGTGGCGACGAGCGGGAAGTAAAACACGACGACCATGGCGTGCTCGCGGCCGCTCAACGAGCGCACGACCGTGTAAGCGCCTCCCGCAAGAACCGCCCCCACCAGGGCGAGCCCCACCGCGAGAGGATCGAGGCGCGCGACCCCCTCGCCGCCAAAGAGGAACGAGGGCTGCGCGATGCACGCCACCCCCGCCAGGCACCCGAGCAACCCGAGGATCTGAAACGGGCTGATGCGCTCCTTGAGGAAGATCGCGGCAAAGAGCGTGACGAACACGGGGTTGGTGTACTGAATCACCGTCGCGTCAGCCAGCGGCAAGACCGTCACGGTGTAGAAGAAACAACTCAGGGCGATAAAGCCAAACACACCACGCATGATCAGCAGGTGGCGGTTCTCCTTGCTGCCCCAGAACGGAATCCCCAGGTGTTTGATGGTGATGATGCACAGCAAGAGCGCGATGGCTGCGCGCGCGAGCACGATTTGCTGGCTGTCCATCTGACGCCCGGCGAGCTTCACGCCGACGCTCATGATGCTGAAGAAGAACGCGCTCAGCACCATATATTGGAGCCCGCGCGAAAACCTGCCGCTCCCCTTCTCTTGCTGCTCGCTCAAAGGACTCTCGTGGGTCAGCCCCTTACAGGAATGCGCGCGCGTCTTTGGAAGATGCGCTCGAGCGCATCTTCTGCGCCAAGCTCACGCCATCGCTCTTCGAGCCGTTCGAAGAGCGCGCGCGCAAGCTCGACTTCCTCTTTATCGAGCAGCAGGTCAAGCAACAACTCGAAGCCTTCGGCGCCAGGATCATACTCGGCCTCGAGCACGGCGAACTGACGCTGCGCGAGCTCCCACTGTCGAGGCCAGAGCCCCCAGCGCCCCAACCCCGCGATACATGTCAAGATCACATCGTCGACGGGGTGGAGGAAGATCAGCTCGCGACCTCGCTCGACGTGCTCGCGCTCGATCATCCGCGCGAGCTCGAGTGATTCTTCATAACGGCCCACGCGCAGCAGGCAACGCGCCAGGTTTTCGCGCGAGATCCACGCACCCGAGTCCTGGCACGCCTCGGCATGCACCATCGCGCGGCGAAAATAACCGCAGGCTCGCGAGAAGTCCTCCTGTTCGTAGAAGTAGATCCCCATCAAGTCCGCGCAGGTCGAGAGCCCCAGACGATCTCCATTTTGCTGCATCACTTGCATCGTGTGCTGGAGCGCCTCGATGCCCTTGTCCATATGCTCGGTGTCGACCAAAACCGCGGCGCGGCTGTAAGAGGCCCAGGCGTACTCGTAGCTGCTCCCGATGCTCAGCGCCAAACGCCCCGCCTCATCGAGGCTCTCCAACGCATCCTCGAGTTGCCCCGAGTAACGATACGCCTCGCCGAGGCGGCGCAGCATCTTGTTAAAGACCACGTTGTCCACGCCATAAACATTCGCGATCCCTTGCTCGTCTCGGCAGTAAGGCTCGAGCAACGAGATCGCCTCGGCGAAGTTCTCCTCGTAAGTCGCCAGCGTCGCGAGCAACAGCACGAAGCCTGGATCTGAGCGAACCAGCGAGGCATGAGGACCGCGCGAGAGCGCCTCGAGGCGCTCTCGCACCTGCTCGATCTCGCCGGAAATCAACTTCGAGGTCAGCGCTCCGCCAAGCTCGACCTCGATGCGAAGCCTGGACGCATCCTCACCTTCGATGTTCGCCAGGCGCTCGAGCAGACGTCGCGCGAACTCCTGGCTCTGATCGCTCGAGATCGAAGGAACGAGCACCAACAGGAGGTTGCGCGACTCCTCGAATCGATCCGTCTCGATCAAGTGAGAGAGGACGCGCACGCGCTCGAGCAAATCTCCGGTTTGTTGTGTGATGAGCCAGTCCGCGATGGCGCCATGAAGCATGGCATGGCGTCCTTCGCGCTGGACGCGCGCATCCAGCGCGTCGATGTAGGCGCGCGGCGAAAAGCTCCAGCGTGACTCGCGCGTGATGACCAAACCTGCGTCCACCATGCGCGTGATCAACAGCTCGAGTTTGAACAACCCCATCGACCGGCACAGCGCGAGCCATTCTTGCCGCTCGACCTCTCCGCCGAGCAGCGCGGCGAGCTCCAACGCGAGCCAGCACGCCTCGGGATCGAGGCCAGACTCAGCGATCACACCTTCGAGGCGAAGCTCGCACAGCGCGCTCACATCGGAAGCTGCCGAGGGCACCACGCGAGGATCGAGCGTGTAGCCAGCCTCCCCTGCGATCAATGAACCTCGCTCGATCCAGCTCGAGACGAGCTGGATGGCGAACGTCGGGTTCCCCCCCGTTTGCTCGACGAGTCGCTCCGAGAGCGCTGGTTCGAGCAAGAGAAGCTCGCCTAAAAGCTCCTTTTGATCTGGCGCCTCGAGCGGCGTGACCTCTCTTGATTGGCAACGCTCGAGCTCGAGTAAATCGAGCAAGGCGCGCGCACGCTTCGCGTCGACCACGCTCGATACAGGGAGCGAGGTGCAGACAAAGAGCGCGTCGAAGCTCCCGGTGCTCGTCTCGAGGATATGGCGCGCGAGTGAGAGGGATTCGATCGAGAGGTGCACATCCTCGAGACAGATCAACAGCGGCTGTTGTTTTGCCAACTTCTCGAACATGCGCATCACGAGCGACCAGCGCGCGCGTGGCGCGCGCAGCGCCGCGGCCTTCTCGCCATCGGGCGAGGGGAAGAGCAGCTCGGTGAACTCGGAGGCTTCGAGTTCTTGATCCTCGCGCCTCGCGTCCGAGGCACTCGCCAGGTTCGCGAGGATGCGCTCGTAAGCCGCTGCGCGATCGAGGCCGACCAGCCCGAACTCTCGCCTCAGCATCCCCTCGACGCCATCGAACAGGCCGCCATGTTGGCTATGAGTCGCGCGCAGCACGCGGAACGCGCCGACTTCATGAGCGCGGCGGCTCATCCACTGGGCCAGACGGCTCTTGCCGACGCCCGACTCCCCGGTCAAAAACAATAGCCGCTGCCCGCCCTCTTTATGAACGCTGGCGAGCGTGCTCCAGATCGCATCGCGCGCGTCATGGCGATCGACAAACCTCGGCTCGCGTAACCCCCACAACCCGAGCCCCGCGCCTTGCAACAAGCTGTGCTCGGACCGTTGGCGTTTGTTCCCGAGCGCGTCCTCGCGCCAGTCTGAAGGAAATGGCAAGCGCTCGGGCGCGCGGATCGGCGAGAGCAACATCGTCGTCTCGAGCCCCGAGCGCCGCTTTTGCTCGAACACGAACTCTTCTTGCATCGTGTCGCCAAAGAGCAGTGATGGGGTCGAGGCAGGTTGCCTGAGCGCGATGATGGCCGCGGTCTCCTTCTCGTCAATGATATGGAAGGTTCCACCGGCAGGTTCATCCCGAGGTTCGAACGCGGACTTGAACGCGAGCGGTCTCCAACCCGCGCCAGGATCGTCGGTGCTTTCGAGGTTGTTCAACTCGTGCAACGCCTCGGCGGCGCAATAAAAGCGATGCTGAGGCGACTTCGCCAACAGGCGACGGACCCACACCTCGAACCCGGGCGGGACATGCATCGTGGGGTGAAACGCAGGGGGCTCCTCGCTCAAGTGCTTTTGCACGAGCAAGAGCAAGGCATCTGCTTGAAACGGCACATCCCCGACGCAAAGCTCCCAGGTCATGCAACCGAGCGCGTAGAGGTCTGTCCATGGCCCGTAATCACGCCAGTAAGACATGATCTGCTCGGGCGCCATGTAAGCCGGTGTGCCCGACAAGGTCTGGAAACGGGAGACGTCGAAGTTCTGGTGGAGCCTGCCCGCGTCGAACGCGATGCCAAAATCACTCAGCTTCACGCGATCGCGCCCCTCGGCATCTCTGGCGAGCAGGACGTTGGCGGGCTTGAGATCGAGGTGAATCACGCCGCGCGCGTGCGCGTGCGCCAGCGCCGCGAGCAGCTCCGAGAGCAACCTTCGGATCTGCTCGAAGGTTGGCGAGAGGATGTCATCGAGGCATCCCTTGTCCGCGAACTCCATGACCAGGTAGGGGCTCCCCTTTTGGATTTGCCCCGAGGACGCGGCCTCGACTTCTTCAGGGATAAAGCCGTAGTCATAGACCCCGACGATGCCCGAGTGATTCATGGTCGCCACGGCCTGGACTTCCGCGCGAAAGGAGCTCAACCACTTCTCGTCGAGCAAGTAGCTGCCGGTGATGACCTTGACCGCAACCGGCGCGCCAGAGCGCACGTGCCTGCCTCCCCAGACCTCACCCATACCGCCCGCTCCCAGGCGGCGATCGAGGACAAACTCCCCCAACTCGAATGTCTGCAACGACTCGTTCATCGAGACTCTTCCCGCACCGGTGCTACCACTTGGCGACATGCTCCTCGGCGACACCGACGCATCCCTCGATCTCCTCTCCCGCGATCACGCCGCGCCAGCTCCCGAGCGGCTGGGTGTAGATCGAACAGAGCGGCCCGATGACAACATCCTCGCTGCGCGCGCCCTCGGGATGCATCTCCAAATCAAAGAGCCCATCGCGCGTGGTGACACGCCACGGGCGGTTCCCCTCGCCGCGCTCGAAGCGCGCGCTCGATACGCCGACCGCCTCGCCATCGATCCAGAGGACGTTCTCTCGTCCCTGGTTAAACCCATCGACGAGGTTAAAGGCGAGCCGCTTTCCGCTCGCGCTGATGCCCGCGCCGATGGCCCACCACCACGAGGTGTGATGCGCCATCAAGCCGTGCGTGTAATCCAGGAAGCCGAGCGCGTCAGGTTCGAAGTGATGCCGCTTCCCGCGCACCTCGACCCAACCCGAAGCAGCGAGCCCCGCTTGCTTTAACGTGATGTTGGTGCGGTTGCCCGGCACCTCGCAGATCGCCGTGATCGGCGGGTTGTTCTGCGTGATCCCCATGTCTGCAAAGATCTTCACGGGGCCAAACGCGCCGCGAAGGATCGCCGCGCCTCGGGCGCGGCAGATCTCGAGCGTTCCCACAGGACCATTGATTTTTGCGACCACGCCAGCAAAGGGCGTATCCGAAACCGATGTGGAGAGCGCGGGCAAGGTCAGGCTGTGATCGGCGATCAGCGCGCGCGCCTCGCGATCGAACACCCAGACAAAGACCTGGCTCGCATACCCCATCCTCACGATCGCGCCGCCAACGGCAAACTTCTCGTCGAAGATGCCGAACCATTGCCACCGCTTCTCGCCCAACAAACGACCGATGCGACCGAGCTTTGCCCCGTTGGCGAGCCGGTTTAAATCCGTCGAATCACAAGCGCCTACATACGTCCCATACAACGCCTCGCCGGAGGCCGAGTGTGGGAGCCCTGGCGCGCGCTCGAGTTGTCTTGCTGGCGAGCTGTTTTGTTCAGACAGGTTCATCGCACCTCATCCTGTTATTCGAGAAGAGAACCTCGATGACATCTTGGCATCAAAGCATCCCTCGGGCAATTTCACCTGAGAAGAACACGCGCGCCAGAGCCTTGCATCCTCCAACCATCCAGACAATGCTTTTGGGGTCGTGATTATTTGCCGGTGTGGAGGCTCGATGCAAAATCGGGACATGTTCGGGGAGATCAGGAGCAAGCTTCAACACCCCTCCCCGTCGAACTGGAAAACCATCACCCAGTGGATTCGAGCATGGCCCGATGCGCGCGAGCGCGACGAGGTTATCCTCCCCTACTGCCTCGCGAGCTTGCGCGCGTGGCCCGATCATCTGCGCGTCGCCGACACATCCTGGTTCGAGCGCCTTGTCACAGGCGAAGAGGATCGATCCGCGTGGCGCGCTGCTTACGCGCTCGCGCGACGCCTCTCGCTCGGCAATGACACCATCGCGCTCCGCCAGTGGAAAGAGCTTCTCGACCTCGACTGCTGGAGCGAGCTTCGCTCGCTCTCCTTGCGCTCGATCAAGTTTGGCGGCGCGCGCGGCTTCGAGGCGCTCATCGACTCGGGCATGCTCGCGCAACTCTCTCACCTCGCCATCCAGGACATCGACCTCGACGCGGGGAGCTTCGACGCGTTGCTCGAGCAGTTCGCAGAGATGCCTCGTTTGCGCGCGCTCGAGTTCGAGCGCGCGCGCCTCACCAACCGCCAGCTCGATCTGCTGCTAAAGGCGCGCATCGCGCGACGCCTTCGCGCGCTCAGCTTGCGCGACAACAACCTCGACGCTCGAAGTTGCCAGATCATCCAACAGGCGCCCACGCTCCCCGAGTTAGAGCGCCTCTTTCTCGGCGCGCACGTCGACAGCCCCTACTTCACCTCGCGCCACAACTATTACAATCACTTTGGCAAACACGGCTTCGAGTTGTTGACCCGCAACAACACCTTCCCCGCACTGCGTGGGCTCGAGCTGGCATACCACAAGCTCACCGTGAGCGAGCTCTCCGCGATCACCATCGAGACCTTCCCCGCCCTTTCCATGCTCGACGTGCGCAACAACAACCTGCACGGCGACGGCCTCGGCAAGTTCCTCCAGACGCCCCTGGCAAAGCAACTGACGCATATCGATCTGAGCAACAACGCCATCGACGAGGACGCGCTCGATGCGCTGGTCTCGACGCATCGAAAACAACCGCTGCGCTCGCTGCTACTCAATGGCGTACGGCCTGGTATAAAAAGCATACGAGCCCTGGCGCGATCGCCAGAGCTCGAGGCGCTCGAGCGCCTCGAGCTCGCCGAGAACAACCTCGGCGCAGAGTTGCTGCTCTGCTTCGACGAGCAAGATCGCTTCCCGGCGCTAAAGAGATTGAACATCGCAGGCAACAAGCCCCCCGATCACGTCACCGCTGCTATCCTCAGGAGCGCCACCGCGCGACATATCGAGGAGCTCGACCTGCGCATCATCCATATCGGCGCGCGCACGCGGGAGGCGCTGCTCACGCCAAACATCCTCCCCGAGCTCGAGCTGTTGCGCCTCTCACCACCTATCGGCAAACACACGCCGGACGTCTACCTTGCAGGCACGCGACTTCACGAGGTCATCCGCTACGATTACTATAGCAACGACCCGACTCATCAGGACCTCTTCTCTCCGCTCTACGCCGACCTGACTCGCTCGGTTGACAGAGAACCAGAGGACGCGACCACCCCCGAAAGGAGCCCCACGTGAGCAATGATCAGCACGACATCCACATCGAACGCGTCGAGATTCCATGCGATGGAGAAACCATCGTCGGTCTACTCTTTTTGCCCATCACCGAAGACAACACCCCTTCTCCTGCGCTCGTGTTTCTGGGACCGCTGACAAGCGTCAAGGAGCAAGTCCCTGGCAACTACGCCGAGGCGATGGCGACACGCGGGTTTGTCAGCCTCGCCATCGACAACCGCCACTTCGGTGAGAGCACGGGCACGCCGCGCCAGTACGAGCACCCGGGCAAGAAGGTCGAGGATATTCGCGCCGCGCTCGACTGGTTGGAGACGCGCGAGGAGGTCGATAACGCGCGCCTTGGCGCTGTGGGCATCTGCGCGGGCGCAGGCTACATCAGCGGCGCAGTGGCCGATGACAGGCGCATCGGCGCCTTTGGCGCCGTCGCAGGCTTCTATCACTCGGTAGAAAAACAGAAGGAGTGGATGGGCGAAGGTTACGCGCGCGCCCTGGCGCGCGCAGCGAGGGCGCGCGAGGCGTTCGAGGAGTCAGGAGAGGCCGAGATGATCCCCGCAGTCGGTGATGGAGAGGTCGCCATGCCGTTGGCGGAAGCCTTCGAGTATTACGGCACCGAGCGCGGCGGGCACGAGAACTACACCAACGCCTTTGCCTTGATGTCTCGAGAGCACACGCTGACCTGGGATGCGCTCGGCCACGCGACGAGGATCACGCAGCCGACTCTGATGGTTCACTCGGACAACGCGCTCGCGCCCGCGCTGGCAAGAGCCTTCCACGAAAACCTCGCCGACGAGGACAGCTCGCTCGTCTGGATGGAGTCCGAGGGACAGATCGACTTCTATGATGATCCCGACTTGATCGAGCCTGTGGCGGACTTGCTCAGGGAGCACTTCGAGGCAAACCTTTGAGTTAGCGAGGATCGAGGTCGCGCTCGAGCTCTCTCAAGCGCTGCTCCTCTTTCTCCAACTTCCTTGGCTTGTTGTAGAACGACTCCCAGAATCCCCAGGCATAAGCTGGCCCTCCCACCAAAAAGACAGTCAACACCACGGGCCACGCGAAGTTCGTGCGGATCAACGCCCAGATGATGATCGCCGCAGGCCCCAGCACGCACACTGGCCAGAGGCGGTTGTCCCAACGGTGCTGCTCGCGCTGCACCTGCAAGTGCAACCGCATCGTCGCCAGGTAGCTCGCCGGGGTCATCGGCGGCGCCTTCCTGTAGATCTGCTGCCAGCGAAGCAGACGCGCGATGACGTAGAGCACGAAGGGGATCGCCATCGCAGCCACCGCGATGGTGAACGCCTCCGGGTACAAGATCGCGCGCGTCAACAACACCCCGCAGCAGAACAATAACCACCCAATGACAATATAATTCATGCGCTTGACGCGGTGGGTTCGCGTGAGGAAGTCCTCGCGCAATTCGTCGATCGGATCGACCTGGGATTGCCAAACGTTCATCCACTCCTCCAGTTGCTCTGTCGCTGCGTTGTTGTCCTGGTCTTTCCCGCTCATTTCCCCTCCTTCATCAACCCCTCGAGCGCCGCCGTCGCCCGGTGCAGCCGGACGCCGACGGTATTCTGAGTCAGCCCCAGGATGGCGCCGATCTCCTCGTAGGAGAGCCCCTCGAGGCGAAGCACCATCGGTTGCCTGAGCCCCAACGGGAGTTCTCGGATGGCGGCGGCGAGGCGCTCGTAGCGCTCGCGCTCCATCGCGTTGCTCTCGGGAGTCTTCGAAGTGGTATGATCTTGTTCGCGAAGTGGTGAGACCTCGACGCTTCTCTCACGCGATTTGAGCGTCTGGATGCCGCAGTTATGAGCGATGCGGTAGAGGTAGGTGCGCACCGATGCATCCCCACGAAAACTGGGGAGCGCATGGTGAATCGAGGCGAGGATCTCCTGCTCGAGATCCTCGCGCTCTGGACCAGGGGGAGCATAACTGGCCGCCACGCGCTTTAGCGCGGGTCCATACTCCCTGATGATCTCCTGAAACCGCTTCACACAAACTCCACACATCACACATCATCGCCGCTGGCGTTGTCTCGATGAAGGTAGTGTGCGAAGTCGCGGTTTTCTTACAGATTTTTTCGAGGTTTTTTACAGAAGTCGAGAGGTTTGCATATGCAAACCTCTCGATCATCGGCCATACATGCGCAGAATATCGCTAACGCGCTCGAGCAACTGCGCGCCCTTCTCCTGGTCGATCATGTAAACAAAGCTGGCGAAGCCCTGGATGCTGGCGAGCACATCCTCGTCCTCGTCATCCGACCAGTACTTTCCTTCGGGGCCATCGCGCTCGATCTGGAAGAGCAAGGCGCGAAAGCGCTTGAGCACACCGCGCTCGACGTTGAGCTTCTCGTTGACCACCACGCCGGTCACATCCTGGCGTTGGTTGGCGCGCAAAATCCGCGTCTTCTCCTGCTTCAGGAAGAAGCCCTCGTCCTCGACGATATCACGCACGGCGCGCAGCAGGACGCTCACGCGCTCGGTCGCCTTCCCCGAGCAGGAAAACGTCATATCATCGGCGTAGCGCGAGTACGCCATCCCCAACGCATCCGACAACCCGTCGAGGCGCTCGTCCAGGCGACGGCAAATCAGGTTCGTGATCGGAGGACTCGTCGGCGCGCCCTGAGGCAAGCAACGCGACGCGCGCCTGTCGCCATCCTCCCCGACAGGAGGTTCTGTGCACAACATCGCAAAGATCGATGCGATGTCCTCGTCATACCCGAGTGACACGAAGAGCCCGTGCACGCGGTAATAATGAATCGTCGGGAAGAAGTCCTCGAGGTCCATGTTGATCACGACCTCTGCTGCCACATGGCAAGAGGCATTGGTCGCGATGCTGCGCCCATTCAAAAAGCCGTGCGCGCTCTGGTGCGTGGCGATGGGGACGAGGATCTCGTTGGCGATCCATTGCTGCAACTCCTTGAGCCTGGGGATCGGCGCCGAGATCTGACGCACACCGCCGCTTTTCTTGGGGATCTCGAAGTGTGTGTAGTGCCCCGCATCGTCTGTGGCGCGCGCGGAAAAGGCGAGGAATTGCAGCTCGCTCACGCTGACGCCCATGGCGTCGGCGAGCTCGCGGCGGCCCGAGAACATGGGCCGCTCGAATTGGGAAAACATGGCGAGTTGGAGCGCTGAAGCAGCCATCGCAAAACCTCCTGAAACGGTGCGAATCGGGTGGTGTCACTCACACGTTCGTGACACCACCCAATTCTAGAAACCCGCCAGGTTCTCACCAAGGTGACCAAAGATCGTCATGCGATGTTTTTATGTTCGCGCTGCGCCCCCCGCGGGGGGCGCGGGGGGCGCAGGGGGCACTACAAACCAGGGCTGAGCGCGAAGTCTTCGGGAGCACAGTGCGAGGTCACGCGCAGCTTCGTGGCGAGGTCACGCAATGCGGTGCGAATCCCCTCCTCGACGACCGGGTGATAGAAAGGCATGCGCAGGATATCGGGCACGCGCATCTCCTGCTGAATCGCCCAGGTGAGCAGGTGCGCGGTGTGCTCGACGCGTGGCCCGAGCAGCTCTCCGCCGATGAGGCGGCAGTTGCGACGATCCGCATAAAGCCTGACCAAACCCTCGTTTTGCAACATCACGCGGGCACGACCCTGGTTCTTGTAAGAGACCTCACCGACGACCACATCCGCAGGATCGAGCTCCTCCCAACGCTTGCCGACAAAGCCCATCTGCGGCGAGGTGAACGCGACCCCGATCTTGGACCTGCGGAAGGCGACCATCACGTCTGGGAAGCGCGCGGCGTTGTAACCTGCGATCCTCCCCTCATCGGCGGCCTCGTGGAGCAAGGGGCGGTGATTGCTGACATCCCCGGCGAAGAAGATCGGCGAGTCACCGACCTGCGTGGAACATGGCGAGCTGATGATTCTGCCGCGCTCGTCGCGTGGGAGGTCCAGATCCTCGAGCCCCATCCCCGTGACATTGGGGCGGCGACCTGCGGCGACGAGCACATGCGAGAAGACCTGCTCGTGCGCGTTGCCCTCGGCGTCTTGCCATGCCAGCGCGATCTTGCCGTCGCGCTCGGTGGCCGATGTGATGTTGCTGTTCAGCGAGAAATCCATCTCCCTGGAGAACGCCTCGAGCGCGACATCGCGCACAGCATCGTCCGAGAAGAAGGCGATGCGATCGTCGATGTTAAAGACGCGCACGCTCGCGCCCAGGCGCCCGAGCGCCTGGCCAAGCTCCAGACCGATGACGCCCGCGCCGATCACAGCCAGTGATTCTGGCACCTCGTCGAGCTCGAAGACATCGTCGTTGAGCATGATCTTGTCGCGAACACCGTCGAACACGGGCGGCACAAATGGCGAGGAGCCCGTGGCGACGACGATCGCACCGGCCTCGACGCGGGTGTGGTCATCGATCATCAACGTGGTCTGGTCGAGGAACCTCGCGTAACCGCGAAGCACCTTGGATTGATCGAGCTCGAGGACATCCTCGACGACAAACCCCGCGAAGCGAGCGCGCTCGCTGCGCACCCTGCCAAAGACCTCCGCGGCGTTGACGCGCCAGGCGCCCTCGTCGACCTCGACGCCAAAGCGGCGCGCGTTTTCGACCTCGTGGGCGGCATCCGCAGCCGCGATCAGGAGCTTGGATGGCATACAGCCGACGCGAGCGCAGGTGGTCCCGAAGGGGCCTGACTCGATCATCACCCAGTCTTTACCCGCCTTGACCGCCTCGCGTCGTGCGTTGAGACCTGCGGAACCTGCGCCGATGATGGCGACATCTGTTTTGATGGTGTTCATGGAAACCTCCTGAGATTTTGGCGTCTGCGTCCGAGAGCCCCCTGTCAATGCAGCCACCCGGAGGGAGGTTTCACGGCGCGAGAATTTAGCGCTAACGCGTCGTGTAGATGATGTTCTTCGTGCCCTTGCTCGCGCAGTAGTTGGCCATGGCGCCCTGCATCTCGCGGGTCACGACGAACTTGCGGTCCTTGAAGCACTTGTAACTGTAGCGCTCGCGCGCGAGCGCGTAGCCGCGCTGCGCCTCCTCCGAGAGCTTGTCCATGAGCAAGTCATCGAGGGGATCGTTGTCGCGATCCTCGGCCAGGTCTTGCGCGACCTGATCCAGGGCAAACATGGCGATGTAGCCATCGGGATTTGCCTCGAGGATCTCTGCGAGCTCTGGTGGGGCTTGCTCGGGGGAGAAATAAAAGGGGCCGACGGTGCCCTTGGCGACGCTCTCGACAGAGAGCGAGCCGATGGCGTTGAGCTTGGCCTGCGTGAACTCTGCGTCCAGGCTCGTGAACTTGTAGATCAGCGACTGGAACTCTTCGGTGTGACGCGCGTTCTCGTCATCGAGCGTGACGACCTGCTTGCCCCACGCAGAAGATTGCTGTGACAGATCGATGGCGTAACGCACGAACAATCCCGACGCGTCGAGCTTGTCGAGCACCACATGAAACCACGCCGTGCGCGTCTCCGGGTCCACGCGCCGGAGCGCCACGGACATCTCGCCGAGGACGGCCAGCTGCGTGCTCTGGATCTCGCTGTAGTAGTCGATCTTTCGCAGCTGCTTGGCGTGGATCGAGTCGGGGCTCTTCGCCGCCTTCTCCGCGAGCGCATCGCGCGAACCGAGCTGGCGCAACTGGTCGGGAGCGAGCGCCACATCCGTCTGGATGCGCGTCCACTCCTTGTAGGTCGGCAGCCCGCTCTTGAGGTTCATCTCGACGCCGGGGTAGAGCCCCTGGTGGAGCTTGGGGCTCATGGCGCGGATGTGGCCCGCGAGCGAGCGCGCATCGGGGTAGTGCATATTGAGCCGGGCGCGGCGCAAGATGAGCTGCAAGTTCTCGATGTAATCGGACTCTGCCTTGCCGGTCAGAAGCCTCGAAGGAATGCGCGCTCCGCGCATCAACTCGGTCATACCGACTCCTCCACGACCTCTTCCTCGAAGACAACCTCTTCTTGCTCGTGCTTCGCGGCGGCTTCTTCGATCTGGCGCTCGAGCGCCAATGAGATCGCCTCGGCGACCTGCATATCATCATAAACCTCGTTCATGGCGAGGTTGCCGTGGAGGACGGTCTCGGTCTCGGTGTCATAGAGGTCGAGTTCGTTGACCATCTGATCGACGTTATTGCGGAAGTAGGCTTGGGTCTCCGAGACAAAGCGCGTGGTGTGGTTGACCGACTCGGTCATCGCCTCGAGCGATTGCTTGAGCTCGAGCATCACCATCGACGCATCCGCCGCGGCGCCGATCGCCTGGATCTGCCCGGCGATCAGGTCGAGCTTCTCGCTCGCCACGGTCACATACAACGAGATATCGGACTGGAGCTGTGAGATCGTCTGCGCGAGCATGCGCGTGTTGTCCTGCAAACGCACCAACCTGTCCTCGGCGGTCGAGAACAGCTTGAGCATCGCCGAGTGCTCGCCGAGCGCTCGGCGCACCTTGTCGAGCTCGGCCTGGATCTCGCGCACCTCCAAACTCCCTGGCTCGGCCAGCGCCTTCTTCCCCTCGAGCTCGGTCTTCGCGTCCGAGAGCTCGAGCACAGCCGCCGCCGCTTCCTTCTCGTTCTGCGCGTAGTCGATGATCTTTCCATTGAGGCGATCGATCTCGTCATAGAGATCTGCCTTGGCGGCGTCGAGCCTGTCGGCAAACTCGGCGGCCTCCTTGACGCGGATGGCGCTGACTTCGTACTGGCGCCGCAACAGCTCCTCGATCGATTTCCTGGAGAGCTGTCGCTCCTTGAAAAACGGCAGCTTCGAGAGGAACCCTTGCCAGGCGGACTGCTGGCGGTGACTGCTCAGCTCCTCGGAGATCTTTCGCAGCTTGCCGACCTCCTCACTGAGCGCTGACTGAAGCTCGCCATTGCGCGAGCGCATCTTGTCGAGGCGTTCGACCTGTTCGTTTTGTCGGCTTCGCTCGAGGTGAATCGTCTCCTCGAGACGACGCACCGAGATGCCCTCTCCCGAGTAGTGATTGGAAACCTGGAGGAGCTCTTCGATCTTGATATTCATCCGGTCGCTCTTGGCGTTTGTGAGCTATTTTTTCGCGTCCATGCCGGACAATGTAACCTGAACAGAGGCTGAAATTCGAGCCTCATTTCCCCCGCGAACCTCGCCTGACGCGTCGTCCAAAGGTCATCATCCCGAGCAGTATAGCCACCATGAGAGGCTGCCACGGCGCCCCTTGCGGATGATGCGTCGAAGCGATCTGGCAGCCATCCTCATCCTTGCTATCTGGCCCCTTCGGCGCGGGCGCCTCGCCCATCTCCTCGGCAGGGGCGCTGCCCATGTCTTCCTGCTCGCCGCCGCCAGCCATATCCTGCTCTTGCGACCCGCTGCCCATATCCTCCTCGCCCGTCGAACCCATGTCCTCCTCGGGAACAACCGGCTCTCCATCGATCTGGAGGTCATAAAGAGGTTGCGCGAGCGGGTTACCCGCGACATCTCGCACGCTCGACAGGTCGAGCTTGTACACAGCGCTCGGCTCGGGGTCCTCGCCAAAGGTCAGCTTTGCAAGAGATGCGTCGGCAGTAACCGAGACATCCTCGATCGGGATCGCAGGAGTCGCCGAGATCGCCGCGGCAGAGATCTCATCGCGATCCAGCCCCCGGTTAAACTTGAGGTAATACCCGCGCGTCTCGAAGGAAGGAGAGCGCTCGACCTCGAAAGGAACCAGAGTGCGCTGGCGAGGTTCGCGCGACCACGTGTCGATGATGGCGCCATCCATCCCGATCGCCTTGTACTCGAGCCTGTCCTTATCAAACGTCAGCAACTGCACGTGGTGTGCGGAGGTCGTGAACCCTGGCGACTGCAAGTACCAGTGGTCGGGGTTGGGCTCGCGTTGCTTGACGCCAAGCCCACCCTCGCCGACATACACCACGCCGGTGGGGTCCATCTTCTCATCGCGGATAGGCACCGTGCGCTTTAGCGCATGGCCATCGTTCTCACACACGAGGTCCACGTTGTAGTGCTCGAACAGCGGCACCCAACGCGCCGCTGGCCCAGGAATCTTGACCGCAGGCCACGCTGGCGTGTGATACCCGGCGATAAGCCAGGTCGCGTTCTGGCCATTGATCAGCTGTGATTCGAGCCAGTCACGTTGATCGCCAAACACCCCCCCCTCTGAATCGAGCGTGATCAGCGTCGCCCACTGCCCCATCTGCATCGTGAAGTAGTTGCTCTCGCCGCCGGGCCAACCGAAGACGCGGTTGTACATATCGCCGTCGCGCTCGTGGTTGCCGCGCGTCGGGATCACCGGGAGGACGCGACCTTCGGTGGTCGTCGTGAGCGCGTGATCCGTGAGCCACTGCGACCAGTCCCCCCAATCACTCCCGTCCGAGATAAAGTCGCCGCCGTGCCAGAGCGCGAGGATCTCGGGGTCCTCCTCGAGCAAGAGCGCGAGGCGCCGGTTCATCTGCTGGCGATCCTCCCAGTCCGAGCGCGAGTCCCCCCCATAGAGCAGCTTGATCTGACGCTCGTCCGAAGGCGCGGTGATAAACCAACGCTCGTCCGAGCGCTCACCATCGGTCTCGACGACGAAGTAATACGTGGTCGAGGGCTCGAGGCTGTCGATAAAAGCGTGGTGGTAGTACGCCGACCCACCCCCCTCATACATCCCGTTGGCTTCCGCCGTGGTCGAGATGCTCCAGGCAGGCGTCGGGTTATCGCGTTGCGAGGTTGTCGCGAGATGAACCGTGTGTTGTTGACCGGGCTCTTGCGTGGTCCACGAAACCAACGCCTCGGTGGACGGATCGCCATGCCAGACCACGCGAAGTTGATCGGGCTCGAGCGGCAACACCTCTTGTTGAGCGCGCGCGCGGTTATCCACGCCGCCGAGCGCGGCGATCATCACCGCGCCGAGCGCGACCAGTCCAACCGCACCACCGACCCCGTAACGACTTATATTATCTCGCATCATGAACCTCTAAAATAATCTCACGCCCAGGTCTTCACCGAGCGCACCATTATCCATAGCAGCGCACGATTTCTCAACCCCGCGAGTGTCGGTCAGAGAAACCCGCGCCAGAAATCATCGGCGTGAGGTCGGAGGGCGCAGCAGGCAGGTTCAATCGCCGGTGGCCTTTTGATACGAGAAGCGATCGGCGATGATGTAGAGCAAATCGCGCTTGTTGAAAGGCTTGTAGATGATGGGGATGTCGCGCTCCTTGAGGAGCCGGACCTGAGACTCGGTCAACGCGCCGCCGGTCAGAAACACGAGGCGCTCGGCCAACGCGGGGTGATCCTCGGCGAGGTGCTCGTAGAAGGTCACGCCATCCATGCTCGACATCATGACATCACACAGGATGACGTCGAACTCCTGCCCCCCTTCGATCAGGGAGAGCGCGGTGATCGCGTCGAGGACGCCCGTGACCTTGTGATCGCGTGAGAGCAAGCGCTCTATAACGCGCAGGATGGGAGCCTCGTCATCGATAACGAGCAGCGAGACGCGCTCGACCTCGGGGAAGACGACCGCCTGATATGGCCCGGAGGGTTGCTCGCGCTCGGCGACGCGGAAGAGGAGCTTGACGGTGGTTCCCTCACCGGGCGTGCTCTCGACGCTGATTTGCCCGCCGTGCACGTGCATGATGTTTTGCGCGACGGTGAGCCCGAGCCCGGAGCCCGCGCCTCTGGCGCGGGTGGTGAAGAAGGGATCGAAGACCTTCTCGAGGATCGCCGCGGGGATGCCGGGGCCGTTGTCCTGAACGCAGACCTCGACCATCCCCTCCTTCTCGAGGTAGGTGGCGGTGACATCGATCTTGTACTTGAGCGGAGATCCGGGAGGGATCGCCTGCACGGCGTTCAGGATGAGGTTGAGGAAGACCTGGTTGATCTTGATCTCATTGCCGAGCACGAGCGGGAGGCTGTCGAGCTGGATCTCGAGCTGGGCTTTTTGTCGAAGCTCGTTGCGCGCGAGGTTGATGGCGGAGTCGATCGAGCGGCGCAGCTCGACGGGGCCAAGGCGCGCGTTGCGCATGTTGGTAAATTCACGCAAGTCCGCCACGATCGAGCTGACGCGATCGATCCCCTCGCCAGCCTCGGCGAGCGCGCTGGCGAACTGGTGAAACTCGCGCTGCATCTGGCCATCGAGGTACGCCTTGCCATGCTCCTTTCGGAAGCGCTCGAGCACATCGAGGAGCTCTCCCCAACGTTCGGTGCAGTAGTCGATGTTGGACTGGACGTAGGCGAGCGGGTTGTTGATCTCGTGCCCGATGCCTGCGGCGAGCGAGCCGATGGCGACCACGCGCTCCATTTGCATGAGCTGCGCCTGGAGTTGGCGCCTGGGGGTGATATTGCGCCAGGTCGAGACGACGTAGACGTCCTCGCCATCCTCGCTCCTGGAGATCCTCGCGCTCCCATCTACCCAGATATGTTCATCCCGATCGTGGGTGCGAACCCGAGTCTCGACGCGCAGCACGCTGCCGCTCTCGAGCGGTGTGTGGGAGTGAGAGATGTTCGCGAGCTCGACGCCCTCAGCGATAAACTGTGGCCACAACCAACCGAGCGCCTCTTCGCGCGGAATCCCCGTCAGGCGCGTGTAGGCGTCGTTGATATAGATCGCGCGCGCGGCGGTGTGGGCTTGCTCGCTGTCGAGCCAGGCCCGCGCTTCAGGATCATCCAGACCTGTCACCCGAAACACGACGATCACATCATCGGTTTGGTTGACAGCGAATGCGAGGAGTTCTTCAAACTCCCCGTCCATCACGCCATGCTTTGCGCCCTTGTTTTTGGTTGAGTCGTCGTTTGACACTAAGAAGCTCCAGAGAGGTTCTCGCAATCACCCTTTCAAACATTCATCCACTCAGGTTGCGCCCATTTTCTGATGCGAGAGCACCAGAAAAGTCGCACATGCAACCAAACATTCGCTCGCGTGAGTGGAACAGTATCGTGTTAGGATATGGGCGCGTGCCCACAGGGCCTAACGATATATTGCCCCATCTCTTTTCCATCCATAAAGAGGAGGGTCGTGCATATCAACTTCCTACATAAATTAGTAGCAAGAATTTCACGTTTCGCGTCTTTTTTCAGGAGTATGGAATGCAGCCCCCAACAACAACCTGGCTCTCCTCGAAGTATGTGTGGCATCTGCGAGGGGGAGAGGTTCGGCTGGGACCTGCGGCCATCGCGATCAAAGATGGTATCGTCACGCAAGTCCTCTCTGATGAAACAATAATAAGCGCGCAGAAAAAAACCACATACGAAAAAGGAGGTGCGTGGCAAGATCTCGGGGATTTGCTCATCACTCCCTCGCTCGTCAACGCACACACACACCTGGCCATGGCTTGCTTTCGCGGGCTGACCATCGAGGACGCCACCGCGGGCAATGTGGTCGAGGATCTCTTCTTCGCCGTCGAAGAGACGATGACCCCTGAAGACATCGCCGCCTTCGCCAAAGTCGGCGCCTACGAGTCCCTGCTCGCTGGCGTGGGGCTCGTCTGGGAGCACTATTACGGCGGCGAAGCGCTGGCCGAGGCGATCACGCAGACCTCATTGTGCGCGGTGCTCGCGCCCACGCTCCAGGATCTCGACGGGCCAGGAAAGGAGCGCTGGGAAGAGGGGTTGGCGCTGACCGAGGCGCTCGACACCCCAGGCTGGCAAGCGCGCGGCATCTGGAGCGCGCTCGGGCCTCACGCCACAGACACCGTCAGCGCCACGCTCTGGGAGAAGATCCGAACGCTCGCCAATACACGAAACCTCCCCATCCACTCCCACGCGGCGCAATCGATCGAGGAGTTCGAGCGCTCCATCACACGCCATGGAAAGAGCCCTGTAGCTTGGCTCGACTCGCTCGGCCTGTTCGGTGAGGATGGCGCCCCGTCGACCCTGCTGGTGCACGCGATCTTTGTCTCTGACCATGACCTCGACCTGATATCTGGCGCCCCGGCAAAGGTCACGCTCGGTTTTTGCCCCTACTCCCAGCTCGTCTTCGGGTTCCCCGCGGATGTGGCGCGCTGGCAAGCGCACTCCATCCCCTGGTACGTCGCCACCGACGCGGCCGCGAGCAACGACTCGATGAACCTGCAAAAGGAGCTCCGCTATATCGCTGGCCTTCGCACCATGGAGGCATCCTTTCACCCCGACTATCGCCAGTTCGCCAAAAGCGGCGCGCTCGCGGACGCAAAAACCGCCAACGCCGCGCGCCAGAAGATCTACAGAGCGCGCGAAGGGTTCGCCCAGGATGCCTTCCTCCTCTCACACGTCTTCGACATCCCTGGCGACCTCCACCCCGCCTTCACCGCTGGCACCATCGCACCTGGCGCGCTCGCCAACCTCGCCGTCTGGGACACCACACACCCGAGCATGTGGCCAGGTCTTCGCCCGATGCGCACCCTCGCCATGGGGGACACCACCGACGCGCTCTGGAACGTCATGTCGCGCGGTGTATGGGTCGGTGAGGGGGGCAATTACCACCGCTCGTTGACCGATTCGCAAGCGTTCATCGACGCGAAAAACACCGCGAGCCAACGTCTCCAGGCGTTGCTAAAGCGCCTCTAAATCACCCCTCCCGTCATGAACTCCCCCAGGCAACAACCAGCACGCGAGGCGACATGCGAGGATCGCAATCTTTCAAACAACGCGGTATGAATGCTCCGGTGATGATCCTGGCGTCAAAGACACATGCGGGCACACACCGCACGACTTGATGCCTGACCTCCAGCTTTGGAACCTGCCCGGAAAAGGAGCGACCTTATGACGACGTTAAAGCCCGGCTTCCCTACCACGCGCATGAGGCGCATGCGTCGCGATGACTGGTCGCGCAGGCTGATGGCCGAGAACACGCTGACCTCCTCGGACTTGATCTGGCCTGTGTTCGTGCTCGAGGGTCAAAATCAACGCCAGGCGATCCCATCACTCCCAGGCGTCGAGCGCATGAGCGCAGATCTGCTGATCGAAGCCGTGGCCGAGGCAAAGAGCCTCGGAGTGCCCGCCGTGGCGCTCTTCCCTGTGGTCGACCCTTCGCTCAAGACCGAGGACGCGCGCGAAGCCTACAACGAAGACAACCTCGTCTGCCGCGCCACCCGCGCTCTGCGCGAGGCGCACCCGGACATCGGCATCATCTGCGATGTCGCGCTCGACCCCTACACGAGCCATGGCCAGGATGGGCTGATGGAGGGGGGCCATATCGTCAATGACCCCACCCTCGACGTGCTCTGCAAGCAGTCGATCGCACAGGCACGCGCTGGCTGCAATGTGATCGCCCCGAGTGATATGATGGATGGTCGCATTGGCCGCATTCGTCAGGCGCTCGACGAGGAAGGCTTCGCCGACGAGGTTCGCATCCTCGCCTACTCGGCAAAGTACGCGTCCGCCTTCTACGGCCCATTTCGCGACGCGGTGGGTTCGAAAGGGAACCTCGGCTCCGGTGACAAGCGCACCTACCAGATGGACCCGGCAAACAGCGACGAGGCGATCCGCGAGGTCGCGCTCGACATCGAGGAGGGCGCCGACATGGTCATGGTCAAGCCAGGCATGCCCTACCTGGACATCTGCCGCCGGGTGAAAGAGACCTTCGGCGTCCCGACGTTTGCCTATCAGGTCAGCGGCGAGTACGCGATGCTCCACGCCGCGGCCCAGAACGGTTGGCTCGATGGGGATAAGGTGATGTTGGAGGCGTTGCTCGCGTTCAAGCGCGCCGGTTGTGACGGGATCTTGACCTATGCCGCTGTCGATATCGCAAAAAAACTCGCCCAGTGATTCCCACGAGGTCAAAGGAGAGGGGCTCCCGCAGCTGCTCTTCTTTGCCTTCCTGTTGGTGCAATGCGTCGGCATCGCCGCGGTCGCGTGGCGACGTGGCGGACCGGTCGATGGGACGCTGTTCCTGACGCTCGATTTGCCCGAGCTGCTGGCGATTTACATCAACCGTGGATGCTCCATCCTCTCGGTGATTTGCGCGGCGTTGCTGTTGCGCTGGCGCGAGGAGAGGTTGGCGGCGTTTATCACCTTCTGGACGCTCACCTGGGCAGGTTGCGCCTGGCTCCAGAACGCGAGCTACTTCGAGGGGCTCACGCCCTTTGCCTGGGCTATACGCGCGCTCGCGCCAGCGGCGGGCTGGTGGTGGCTCTCCTCCAAACAGCGCATCCCTTCCCCCATGAGCGGGCTCGCCTGGGCGCTGCGGGTTGCCTGCGCCACGACCTTCGCCACACACGGCGTCGAGGCGCTGCGCCATCACCCCAAGTTCGTGGACCTGATCCTTGGCACAGATCTTCGCCTGCTCGATGGCGCGCTGACACAGGCAAAGGCCGAGCGCATGCTCGATGTGATCGGCTGGGTCGATATCATCGTGGCGATCCTCGTGCTCGCCAGACCTCGCAACATCCCCGTGCTCGCGTGGATGACATTCTGGGGGCTCATCACTGCGATGAGCCGCGCCACATGCTGGGGTCTCAGTGGTCTGGATATGGCGCTGATGCGCTTTATGCACGGCGGGATGCCGCTCGTGCTGCTGTTGCTGTTGCTGTTCTCCTACAGAAAGACAGCGGCGGCGAAAACACCCAACCTCCCCGCCGAGGAGGAGTGATTTTTGCGCAGCAAGCGGCGCGCGAAAAAAGCCGCCGAGAAATTTTGCTGAGAGGATGGAGTCGACTTCACCCTCTCAGCAAAATTTCTCGGCGGCTTTTTTCGCTAAAGCACCACCGCTCCGGTGGTGCACCCATGACAAAAAGTGACCAGATTTATTTGGTCACGAGCAGCTTCTTGACGGCGGGCTCCATCCTGGAGGTCGAGAGGATGCAGCGGTCGATCCCTTCGAGCGTGTTCGCCAGGTTTCGCTCCATGCCAGGTTGCATCCTGTCGGCAAAGAACGCCTCGACCTTCTTCTTGCCCTCCTCCGAGCAGAACCCTCCCCCGAGGTAAGGCAGGCGCGGCGCGGACTTCTCGCCGATCTTTGCGACGATGGCGTCGTAGTTCTTCGTGAACCATGGCCAGGTGACGGTCGCGAAGGTCTCCTCGTTGCTCGTCGCGGGTCCAAAAATCGACCACATCTCGTTGGAGCGAATCCTGTCATCGAGGAAGAGATCGAGGCTGCGCTCGACCAGGACAGGATCGCCAAAGCTCCCCAACGCACCGATCACCGCGCCGCGCGAGCCTGGCTGATCTGCCTTTGGCAACGCCTCGAGCAGCGCCTCCCACAAGAGCTTGTCCCCTTCCGTCGCGGCGAGCGAGATCGCCCAACGCGCGCGGTATGGCGAGATGGAGTCGGGGTCTTCGAGGAACGCCGGGACGAGTGATTTCGCGTTGCTCATAACGTAAACGTCCTTGCCTTCATCCCCCAGGAAACCGAGCAAGTAGCGGCGCAAGCGCGCTCGGACAGGGGACTCTCCCTCGGCAGGATCGAGGCCGAGGCGCTCGAGGTGAGGCCCGAGGTTCGCGCGAAGAAACGCCGCGTATTCTTGCTGCAAGCCCTGACGCACAGCGACGCGCTTCATCTGCGCGAGCACCTCGGCGGCTTCCTGGACGATGTGATCATTGGTCTCGGCCAGGAGTGATGTGGCGACGTCGATGTTGGTCACAGGCTCGATCGCCTCGGCGTCGACCAACGCGTCGAGGTTCCCCATCAACCCGAGTTGCTCCCTCAAGGTCAGGCGCGCGCGGTGCTCGCCAGCGAGCGCGAGCATCTGATCCTCTGGCAAGCTCCACCTGTAGTAACCTGCCTCGTCGGCGTTGGGGTGAATCCAGTCGGGGCAAGCGCCCGGCAAGGAGATGACCTCTTCCTCCTGGCGAAGCTCGAGGCATTGCGTGAAGACCTCGTCGCCGCGGCCATACTTCACGCACACGGGCACGAACCAGGGGCCGGTCTTTGCCGCCCTGGAGCCCGCGGGCAGATAACGCGACTGCTTGATGCGAACCTGAGAGGCGCTGCCCGCGCACAACGGCGTGACCTCGAGCAATGGCGCGCCAGGTTGGTCGATGAACGTCTTCATCATCTCGTAAACAGGCTTATCACTCGCAGCCTCGAGTGATTTCATCAGCGCTGGCGTGGTGACGGTGCCATAGGCGTTCTCTTTCATGAACGCGCGCACGCCCTCGCGAAACTTCTCCTCTCCGAGCCACGCTTCGGTCATGCGCAGCACGGCGGCGCCCTTGGTGTAGGTGATCCCGTCGAAGGCGTTGTAGACGTCGCCGCCATGTTCGATCGGCTGGCGCATCGCGCGGGTTTGCGCGAGCGAATCCGCGCCCATCACCCAGCTCGTGCTGCGCAAAGCGCGCACGCCAGCCTCGAGCGAGGGGTCGAGCTCTTCGAGCGTGCGCGACGCCATCCACGTGGCGAAGGACTCGTTGAGCCAGAGGTCATCCCACCAACCGGGCGTGACGAGGTTGCCAAACCACATGTGCGCGAGCTCGTGCGCGGTCACGCTGAGCATCGAATACTTCGAACTCGGCGTGGCGGTCGCCTCCTCCATCAGGAGCAAGCTCTCGCGGAACGTCACCAACCCCACGTTCTCCATCGCGCCCGCCGAGAAGTTTGGCACGGCGACCATATCGAGCTTGGCGAAGGGGTAAGGTTGCCCGAAGTAATCGGTCAGGATGGCGAGGATCTCGGGCGTCTTCTCGAGCGCATACTTCGCGAGCGGCCCCTGCCCTTTCGGCGCGAGGATGCGCAAGGGCACATCGGGGATCGCGTCCGCTGGCGCCTCGACGACGTCGAACTCACCGACCGTCATCGCCACCAAGTACGTGGGCAAGGGGCGCGTGACGGTGAAGTTATGGCGCACCCAACCTTTGCGATCGGCGTCCTTTGTCTTCTCCTTGAGCGGGCCGTTCGCGGCGACGAAGAACTTCTCCGGCGAGCTGATCTCGACGGTAAAGGGCGTCTTGAAGCGCGGCTCGTCAAAGCATGGGAACGCCTGCCTCGCCTCGAGCGGCTCGAACTGCGTGAAGGCATACCAGTGATCCTTCTCCTTGACCCGGTAGAGACCGGTGGGGACCTCGTCGAGCTTCCCCGAGAAGGCGAGCGTGATGGTGTAGGCGCCGGGCGCGAGCGCGCGCTTTGGCGCGAGCGCGACGGCGCCATTCTCACCGAGTTGGATCGCGGCGGGTGTGGGCTCCGCCTTGCCCTCGATATTCGAGGGGAGGATGGTCGCCTTGCTGATGGCGAGTTCTTCGGCGTGCAGGACCAATCGCTCGCTCTCGGCCGAGATCTCGACATCGATGACGACCTCGCCATCGAAGGCGTCTCTGTCAGGATCGATGGCGAGGAAGAGGTCGTAAGCCTTCGGGACCACCGCCGAGCTCAAGCGCGCGTGACCGTCGAGCCCCCTGGCCACAGCGCCTCTGTCCTCTCTGGAGTTGTTGCGATCACAGGAGATGGCCAGTGACACCGCGCACATCAACGCGACCACCGCGCCGATGCGACACCGCCTCGTCCCACCAAGCTCGTTCTCTTCGAGAATCTTCACGACAACCTCCCACATCAAAGCACCAATTATTGGCCCAGATCGCAGCGCATATCACGCGCCCGGATACTCGAGTCGTTTTTGTAGGATGAGTGTTCGGGGCGGGTCAAACGGGGAGAAAACATTTTTTACAGCTACAAACTGTATTTTTTGTGACCTTTTATCACCCAGCAACCTCTACCCCAGAGAGGACGGACGCGCCCTTCGAGAAACACAGCACGGGAAGACGCCATGATGTTGGAAACTGGGGACACAGTACGCCACCGATACGAACTCGATCACAAGCTGGGTGAAGGCTCGATGGGCGAGGTCTGGAAAGGCTATCACACGAGCCTGGATATGCCTGTCGCCATCAAGTTCCTCTTTCATGGCGACCACAAGGAGCTCCCCATGCGATTTCGCCGCGAGGCGAAATTGATGGCGCGAGTTCGCCACCCAAACATCGTCCAGATCATGGACTTCGGGTTGGTCGAGGACACGCCTTACATTGTGATGGAGTTACTCTCCGGCGTGGACCTCGATGATTGGCGAGTGCGTGAACACGACACGATGCAATGGAAGCACCTGCGTCGTATTGGCAAGCAATTGTCGAGCGGGTTGGAGGCATTGCACCTCGAGGGGATCACCCACCGAGACATCAAGCCCGCCAACCTGATGATCTTGAACGAGCAGCTCGACCTCAAGATCGTGGACTTCGGGATCGCCAAGCCGTTGGACCCGCTCGAGCGCCTCACCAAGACGGGGATGCTCATCGGCACGCCCGCTTATATGGCGCCCGAGCAGTTGCTCGGCAACCCGACCGGATCTGCCACGGACATCTACGCCGTGGGGTTGATCTTTTACGAGTTGCTCACAGGAGAGCTCCCTTTTGGCGAGGATGTTGTCTCGATCATGCGCCGGTTGCGCGAGCCTATCCCCGCGCCAAACCCTCGCATGGCCTGTCCAGAAGAGTTCCTGACGCTTATCATGAGTATGCTGGCGACAGAGCCTCGCGATCGACCAACGGCGCACAAGGTGTACGAAACACTCGAGGCGCTCGGAAGCCTCACCGAGGAGAGCGCTCCACAAACAACATCGGCGCCACCGCAGTTCTCGCGAGCGTCCACGGTCGTCAAGGCCCCCACAGCTTGCATCCTGTCCAAACCGAGGGCAACGCAACGCTCGAACGAGCGCTCCCCGAAGGTCCTCACGCGCCGAAGCAACGATCGGTGCCAGGGGCTCGACGCTCATTCGTCGAGCGTCTTGCCAGAGCCCACGCCTCACACCAGCGCTGTGGGCGGCCACGCCTCCGACACGGAGCAAAGCACGCTGCACAAGGGGCACGTCATCGTCGTCGTCAAGCTCTCCTCGCGCTTGCTCCACGACCCGACGGAGCGCGACTGGCTCCACCAGCTCGCCGCGCACCATGGCATCGAGTTCACGATCGGGAGCCAGTTCTGGGGCATCATCATCCGCGCAGATAAGCCACCCGCCGCGCTTGTAGAGCGGGTTCGGCTGGCGCTCTACTCTCGCTATGGAGAGCAGGCACAGATCAGGAGCAAGCTGACCGCGGAGAACCTCGCGAACAAGTCATTCTCACTCCATAACAACAGCGCCCCTCTCCCCACAGCGCTCCGCGATATGATGCTCGAGCTGGTGTAGCGCGAAGACACCAGGGCCGCGTTCGACGCTCGACCTGCGCCTCCGGGCGCGTGTAGGATTGCTCCGATCACGAGCAGCCCGAACTCGAGAGAGCAGATGCAGGCCACAAATCAGGACGACAATGATATCCCCAGCGAAGATGGCGTGCGCGAGCCATGGTGGAGTTTGAACTTCCCCATCCTGGTCTTGCTCGGGATGTTTCTGTTCACCGCGCTGTTTGTCCCGACCGAATGGATTCGCTCTCTCCAGGATCTGGTCAAGAGCGAGCCGGTCCATGTTCACGAGACCTTTGCCGCCCACACAGCCGAGGTCGACGCGATGCTCGAGCGCGGCGAGAGCGTCCCGGCAAAGGACCTCTCTCGCCTCAAGCTCGATATCTGCCTTCGGCGCATCATGAGGGCAGGCCCCATGAGTGAACCTCACCTCGAAGAGGCAAAGACGTTGCTGCTCGAGCTCGAGCGACAGCGCGTCGTGGAGACCTCGGTCGATGGCGAGCGCACGCTCGAGCGCGCGATGGCCCGAAAGCTCGCCGCGCGCTTTCCCCGGCTCGATGAAAAGAAGCTCGCGCACGAGCTCGAGAGGTTCTTCGAACAACACCGCACAGCCTCCAGCAAGACGACAACCGCGCCTTGATGTCCTCGATGGAGGTCGCGTTTTGCTCGCCAGCTTCGCTCAGAGGTCTAGCTTGAGCGCGCGCGTGGCGAAGAAAGGCTCGAACCAGCGGTCGCGCTCGCCAGCCTCCGGGCTCCACCCGTCGGCGAAGAAATCAGCGATCAGAAACCCTGCCGCCGTCTGCCCACCGATTTGATCCTGGAGGGAGTGCCCGAACTCGAGGGCGCGGCCTTTGGCCGCGCGCGCTTCGAGCTCTTCCTTGCTCAGGACCTCGAGGTCTGAATAAGGCACCTTGTGGCGCAACATCGCCTCGGGCTTATCTGCGTCATCCTCGTCGTAGGTAAAGATGGCGGGGTTCACGAACCCCGAGAGCAACGCGCCGCCGGAGCGCAGAACGCGGTAGGCTTCTTTCCAGACGGACAAAATCTCGGGGACAAAACCATTGGAGCAGGGGTGGAAGATGAGGTCGAAGGAGGCGTCCTCGAAGACGCCGAGGTCGCGCATATCTCCTTGCACGGTCGTGATCTCTAGCCCCTCGCGCTCGGCGACGAAGCGATCCTGCCCGAGCTGCCCATCAGACATATCGTAGACGGTGACATGGGCGCCAGCGGCGGCAAACATCGGCCCCTGTTGTCCTCCTCCTCCGGCAAGGCAGAGGAGTTGTTTTCCGCGCACGCCACCATCGCCATACCACTCCATGGGGATCGACTTGTTTGGAGTGAGCACCACGTCAGAGAGGTCTCCCGCGCGAGCGTTCTCGATTTGTGCTGGCGAGAACGGCTTCGTCCACTTGTTGCCCGAGGCGACGTAACCGTTCCAGGCTTTGCGATTATGATCGGCGATATCCATACAAACTCCTCGCGATAAACAAAAAGGCGCCCGAGGGGGAGCTCCCCTCGGGCGCCTGGTCGACATCTTATGTGCTCGGGCGGTGGTTTTATTCAGCCAAGTTGAATCGGGCCTGCTGCGATGAGCTCTTCGGAGGCGCCATCGCTGTACTTGGCGAAGTTCTTGTGGAAGAGCGCCACGAGCTTCTTGGCGGTCGCGTCGTAGTCGGTGCGATCCTCCCAGGTGTTCCATGGCGAGAGGATCTCTGCGGGGACATCGGGGCAGGTTTTGGGGATCGCCAGGCCGAAGTACTCGTCGCGCTGGGTCTCGACGTCAGCGAGGGCGCCGGAGTGAATCGCGGAGATGATCGAGCGCGTGTGAGGCAGGTCGATGCGATGCCCCTTACCGTATGCGCCGCCAGTCCAACCGGTGTTGACGAGCCATGCGCTCGTGCCGTGCTCGCGCATCTTCTCGGCGAGGAGCTCTGCGTACTTGGTCGGGTGGAGGACGAGGAATGCGGCGCCAAAGCAAGCGGAGAAGGTCGCCTTTGGCTCGGTGACGCCGACCTCGGTGCCCGCGACCTTGGCGGTGTAACCGCTGATGAAGTGGTACATCGCCTGCTCGGGCGTGAGCTTGCTCACCGGAGGGAGCACGCCGAAGGCATCGCAGGTCAGGAAGATGATGTTTTTGGGGTGTCCAGCGACGCAAGGGATCTTCGCGTTGGGGATGTACTCGATGGGGTAGGACGTGCGCGTGTTCTGCGTGATGCTGGTGTCGTGCCAGTCGATCTGGCGCGTTTGCTCGTCATAGACGACGTTCTCGAGGACGGCGCCGTAGCGAATCGCCTGGAAGATCTCGGGCTCTTTCTCAGCGGAGAGGTCGATGGTCTTCGCGTAGCAGCCACCCTCGATGTTGAAGACGCCGGACTCGGTCCAGCAGTGCTCGTCATCGCCGACGAGGTGACGGCTGGCGTCTGCGCTGAGGGTGGTCTTGCCAGTGCCGCTCAGGCCAAAGAAGAGCGCCACGTCCTGATCATCGCCGACATTGCAGGAGCAGTGCATCGAGAGCACGCCGCGCTTGGGCATCAGGTAGTGCATGACGGTGAAGATCCCTTTCTTCATCTCGCCAGCGTACTGCGTGCCGAGGATGACGAACTCCTTGCGAGCGAAGCTGAGCGCGACGCAGGTATCACTGGAGACGCCCTCGACCTCGGGGTTGGCGGGCGCGGCGCCAGCGTTGAAGATGACGTAATCGGGCTCGCCAAAGCTCTCGAGCTCCTCGAGCGAGGGGCGCATGAGCATGTTGTGCATGAACAGGGCGTGGTAGGGGCGCGAGGTGACGATGCGCACCTTGAGGCGGTGGTTGGGGTCCCAACCCGCGAAGCCGTCGATGATGTAGAGGCGTTCTTGATCTTTGAGGAAGTCGAGCGCGATCTCGCGGTTCTTCTCGTAGGACTCGGAGGGGAGCTTGATGTTGATATCGCCCCACCAGATGTCCTCGGTGCTGCCGGGCTCATCGACGACGCGCTTGTCCTTGGGGCTGCGACCCGTCTTCTCGCCGGAGAGCGAGATCAGCGCGCCCGTGGACGAGATGTGCGCGCCGTCATAGAGGACGCCATGCTCGTAGAGCACTGCAGGGTTCGGGTTTCGCAAGACCTCCTTGACGTCGAGACCGTAGAGTTCCTTGAGATCGAGTTCGCTGCTCATCGAAAGCCCCTTATGCTTTGTGCGCCTTGAACGGTCGCGGGAGTGATGCCCGCTTCGCGCAAACACTACCGCACATGTCGTTGAAAACACAACACTTCCAACACATCCAAGGCGCCCATCTCGGCGTTCATCGGGTGGAAGTGCTTGACCATTGACACGTGCAAATCATCCCCTATGATTCCGGCCATGCCCTCGATTTCCCGAGGAGATGACAGACTGAATGAATGCTCATTCAGTTTCATTTGCGGCAACCCTAGTGCGCCTTTTTACTCAGGTCAAGGGCCAATTCTCCACGGTCCAGGCTGCCATAACCAGCGCCGCGAAACCCTCTTATAACCTGCGTTAACGAGCCTATTCGAGCGCGCTCACCCGAGCACACTCTCGTCGATCTCGTACTTGTCGAGCTTGTAATAAAGCGCGCTCGGTTTGATGCCGAGCAGACGCGCCGTCTCGGTCTTGACCCCTTCCGCCTTCTTGAAGGCGCGCAGGATAAGTTGGCGCTCGAGCTCTTCGAGGATCTCGGGCAGCGAGCGGTCGCCGTCCGGCAGCTGGAGCGCATCTCCAGGTTGTACCCCCGAGACAACCGGCGGCAAATCTCCCAGGCGGATCAAGGAGCCTTCGGCAAAGACCATGGCGTGCTCGATGACGTTCTCGAGCTCGCGCACGTTGCCAGGCCAGTTGTAAGCGCGCAGCGCCGCCATCGCGTCGGCGGCCACGCCATTCACATCCGAGCGCGTGCGCTTGGCGAGCTTGTCCACGAAGTGCTCGACAATAAGCGGGATGTCGCTCTTGCGATCGCGCAGCGGCGGGAGCTCCACCGGGATGATATGCAAACGGTAGAAGAGATCCTCGCGAAAGCGCCCCTCCTCTACCTCTCGCTTGAGATCCTTGTTCGTCGCCGTCACCACGCGCACGTCCACCGTGATCGTCTCCTCGCCGCCCACGCGCTCGAGCTGGCGCTCTTGCAAGATGCGCAGGAGCTTGAGCTGAGTGGGCTGTGAGATATCACCGATCTCGTCGAGAAACAGCGTGCCACCATCGGCAAGCTCGAAGCGCCCGAGCTTGCGCTTGTGCGCGCCAGTAAAGGAACCCTTCTCGTGGCCAAACAGCTCGCTCTCGAGCAGCGTCTCGGCGAGCGCGGAGCAGTTGACCTTGATGAAGGGGCCATCCTTTCGAGGGCTGTTGTCGTGGATGGAGCGCGCGACGAGCTCCTTTCCTGTGCCGGACTCCCCGAAGATATGAACCGTCGAGTCCGTGCGCGCGACCTTTCCGACGAGCTTGAAGATCCGCTCCATCGCCTCGGACTCGCCGATGATGCGAGAGTCAGAGTAACTCGCCGCGGCTTCGGCGCGCAGCATGTCGTTCTCCTGACTCAATCGCTCGGAGCGCTGGCGTTGCTCGCGCACTTCGAGCGCCTTGTTGATCTTGGTGCGCAGAAGATCGGGGGGGAAGGGTTTGGGGATAAAATCAAAGGCCCCCTCCTTCATCGCCTCGACCGCGCGCTCGATCGAGCCAAAGGCGGTCACGATCATGACGAGCATCTCGGGGTCTGCGGCCTGGACCGAGCGCAACACCTCCATCCCATCGATCTCGTCCATCTTGAGATCGGTGAGGATGAGATCAGGCTCCTCGGAGGCAAAGAGCTCGAGCCCGATGCGACCGTTGGCGGCCGTGATGGGGCGATGATTCATGCGCTTGACGACCTGCTTGATCCCCTCGCGCAAGGTCTCGTTGTCTTCGATGATCAGGATGGTGGCCATAATCTGCTCGGTGATTCTCGCTTCGATCCAAATAGCAAAAGCGCGAACACATGCGCCTCTCTGGCACAACGCTCGCGACAACGTCTGGCAAACAGGCGCTCAACATACCCGATTCGATCCTCGAAAACACCCAGAGGCAACAACTCCTCCAGCGTGCTCACCCGAGCCATCCCTCGGGGATGGCTGCCTGGGCTCGTGCTGCCTGCTCGATGTTGGGATCAAACGGGAGCACGAAGCGCACGGTGGTGCCCTCTCCAACGGTGGAGTCGATGGTCATCTGCCCGCCGTGCTGCTCGATGATTTTCCCCGTGAGCGCCAACCCCAGACCGCTCCCCTTCTCCTTGGTGGTGAAGAAGGGGGTGAGGATCTCGGCGAGCTTCTCTTCGGGGATGCCCGAGCCCTGATCTTTGATCTCGATGACGCGCTCGGTCGGCGTGGGCGCCAACACGCGGTGCGTGGTGGGGCCCCCCACAGGAGATGGCAGCCACGCGGTGCGCCCGGGGTTGTTGAT
>JAYZVO010000227.1:0-71703 GCA_036155555.1 Myxococcota bacterium | reverse complement strand
TCTTCGCGTTCTTGCTCGCATCGAGCCAAAATCAGTCGATGCTGATCAGGTCGATCTCGAAGATGAGCGTGGCGTTCGGTGGAATCACGCCAGCGGCGCCGCGCGCGCCATAGCCAAGCTCTGGCGGAATGGTGAGCTTGCGCTTGCCGCCAACCTTCATCCCTGCGACCCCTTGCTCCCAGCCCGCGATCACGCGGCGACCACCGATGGTGAACGAGAACGTGCGGTTGCGGTTGTGCGAGGAATCGAACTTGGTGCCATCGGTGAGCCATCCGGTGTAGTGCACGTTCACCGTGTCACCCTGCTTTGCTTCCTGACCCGTGCCGACTTCGAGATCTTCGATCACCAATCCTGCCATTTTCCCACTCCTTTATTCTTGTGGTGGAGCGCGTCGCGTTCGCGGCGCGTCAATGCTTGAGAAGTTGCAAATACTCCGCGCGGCACTCGGGCTCATCGCGGAAATCACCGAGCATGACCGAGGTGGTCATGGTCGAGTTCTGTTTCTGAACGCCGCGCATCATCATGCACATGTGCTTTGCCTCGATGGTCACGGCGACGCCTCTGGCGTCGGTGACCTGCATGATCGCGTCAGCGATCTGGCGCGTGAGGTTTTCCTGGATTTGCAGACGGCGCGCGAACATATCGACGATGCGCGCGACCTTGCTCAGGCCGAGCACCTTCCCTTGCGGGATGTAGGCGACGTGCGCCTGGCCAATAAAAGGGAGCATGTGGTGCTCGCACAGCGAGTAGAGCTCGATCCCCTTGACGATGATCATATCATCCACGTCGGACTCGAAGATGGCCCCATTGACCACCTCGTCGAGATCCTTGTGGTAACCCTCCGTGAGGAACATCATCGCCCTGGCCGCGCGGCCAGGCGTATCGAGGAGCCCCTCGCGCTCGAGATCTTCGCCGACGTTCTCGAGGATACCAGCGTACTGTTTGGTGAGTTTGTCTTCCATGGTTCGCGTATCACTCGGGTCAAGAGAAAGCGCTATTGCCGCCGCGCCAGATAGAGCAAATGCTCGGCGCGGGACACTCTTAACCCTGACGCTTCAGACGCGTCAATGCTTCGGGTTGTAACGAGGCATGATATCGATGCCAGTGGTTTCGCTCGTGTTGAACTCGCGAGACACTTCTTTGGCAGAACACTTCGCGGCCTCTGCGGCCTCTGTATCCTCTGCGGCGGCTTCGAGCGTGATCTTCACCCCCTTTAGCGCCGCGCCCTCGACGAGCTGCTCGTAGGTCGCGAGCAACGCACTATCCGGCCTGCGCACGACCTCCTCGCCCTGCTCGAAGAGCCTGAATGTGCGCGTCGCGTGCCCCTGCTTTTCGACGCAGACATGCCAGACGTTAAACCCGACGCCATGCATCATCAATGGCATGTCGGTCTTGTCATACATCTCGTGCGCGAAGGAGACGCCTCCTTTCGCGTCCGTCGTCGCCTCGCGCGAGTCGAGCGCCTCGGACTTCCAGTGAGGGTGAATCTCGTTGCGGTAGAGCGCGACGGTGGCACCTTCGAGGGGCTCACCATCGGCGCCGACGACCGTGATCTCTGTGGCCGGGAAAGCGAGCGCCTGCCGGGTTACAGGGATCGGCAGGCACCCCAGAGCGCACATGGCGGTGGCGCAGAGCGCCACCGCCATGGTGTAAAACGAAGCCTCTCTTTTGGTCTGGAGAGGTTGCCTCATGCCATATTCATCAGTTCATTGGCGAGCTCGGTGACTTGCTCGTAGGACTCGGCCACGAAGAAGACCTCCTGTGGCGCGTCGTAGTCGATGGAGAGCTCGCGGATCGCGTCGATGCTAAAGGGCAGCTTCTCGATGGTCGGATCGACCGAGCGGAGCAAGTCCTGGATGCCGCCATTGTTTCCGGCGCCAAAGACCTTGATCTCGCCATCCTCGCGGATCAGGCCATACTCGACGGTGTACCAGTAGAAGAGCCCGATCATATCGAGGAGCTCGTCATTCTTGGCCTCGACCGCAGCAGCTGCCGCGTTGCCGATCCCCACAGAGAGCTCGACGAACGGCTCGTGCATAAACATCGGCGCGTGCCCACGGAGCTCGTGGATGATGTCTGGCTCGGGCGTGAAGAAGGGGTAGTCGAAGTGGCGCAGGTAAGGCGTGCAGCGCATCACCTTGTTGGCGAGCATCGGCAGAAACTCGCTCTTGTCGAGCAACCCACCCACGGGCGCGAGCATGAAACCTGTGGCGGCCTCCATCCTGCTCGAGACATCATCGAGCTGTGGGATCTCGTCCGCAGGCAAGTTCAGCGCATCTCGCCCCTCGAGGTACGCCTTACACGAGTAGCGATCCTGGAGGACGGTGAGCACCTTCGAGACCATCTCCCAGGTGGCGTTTTCCTTCTCGTTGTACTCGTAGGTCGGGATCATCGGCCAGGCTTCCTTGCTATCGCCGATCAGCTTGTCGAGCCGTGCCCGATAATTCTTGTCGTGAGCACCAGGATAATTGGTCTGCACGATGCTCGCGTAATCGCTGCTCGCGAACACATGGTTTTTGAGAAACTCACGCTCTCGACGCTCACTCATCCGATGACCTCCGCCACAATAAACCCGAACACCGCTTGATTCTCTCCATCTGTGGGTCACACTTTCACATCACCTACAGGTATGCAACCTCCATACATGAGGTCGACCATCTCTGTCCTTAGCAGCATGTGGGCGCCACGTCATGACGCAACGCATCATGAAATGGACGAGGGCTGGGGTCTTGTGACCTCGAGTTTGCTGTGGTTAAGGTATGCGGCGGCCGACAGCGGAGAATCGAGCATGAGCGCAGACACATCATCACGACCTCAGGGGATCGTTCGCGAATCCAAACGCCCCGCCGGTTGGACCGCCCCAGGCCCGCCTCCAGCGGGCCCAGGGGACGATCCGACCTTGTGGCCCGAAGTGGGAGAAGATCTCTGTTTCCTGAGCGGTGATTGGCGCATCTTCCAGCGCATCGACGGACACCGCTGGTCGCTCGATGATCTCTTGACGGCATGGTACGGCGTCACGCACGCACCAGCGCGCGTCGAGCGCGCGCTCGACCTCGGCTGCGGCATCGGCTCGGTGTTGATGATGATCGGGTGGTCCTTCCCCGAGGCAACGCTCCTTGGCATCGAAGCCCAGGACGTGAGTCAAGCGCTCGCCAGGCGATCGATCGCCTACAATGGCGCCGCTGACCGGATCACAGTGCGCCACGGTGACTTGCGCGAGGAAGACAACCTCCCCGAAGGAAACATCTTCGATCTTGTCACAGGCACGCCCCCCTACATTCCAGTGGGACATGGCACCCCGAGCGAACGAATCCAGAAAGAACCCTGCTGCTTCGAGACGCGCGGGGGGATCGAAGCGTACTGCCTCGCGGCCGCCAGAGGGCTCGCGCCTGGTGGAGTGTTTGTCGTCTGCGAGGGCGCGAACCCGCACCAGCGCACACTGGACGCGGCGACCGCGGCTGGTTTGCGCATCTTCGCCTGGCGAGATGTCATCCCCAAGGAGGGGAAGCCCGCGCTCTTCACGCTTTATGCGATGGAGCTCGCGAACAAAGACGCAGAGATCACGCACGCCGAGCGCGGCGATGATTTCCTTGTACGAGATCGCGCATCCAAACCATCACCCGATTACCTCGAGGCGCGTCGTGTGATGGGGATGCCACCGATGAAGATCGAAAACCAAAAGAACAGGAGCGATGCAGGTGAGTGAGAAGCGATGGGACAAGCATGTCGCCGTGATCGGCGCTGGACCTGTGGGATGCACGCTCGCGGCGGTGCTCGCGCGGCGAGGTTTTGCCGTCGAGTTGTTCGAAAAGCGAGCGGATATGCGCCGCGATGAGGTCGACGCTGGGCGCTCGATCAACCTCGTGCTGACCAACCGAGGACTGCGCGCGCTCGGACTCCTGGGTGTCCGCGACGAGGTCCTCGAGACGCTAACTGTTCCCGTGTACGGGCGCATGATGCACGCCACAGATGGCGCGTTGACCTACCAGCCGTATGGAAAGGATGACTCGGAGTGCAACTACTCGATCTCGCGCGGTGAGCTAAACAAGTACGTCATCACGATGGCCGAGAAAGCGGGCGTCACGCTGCACTTCGAGCACGATCTCATCGATGGCGCCATCGAAGATGGCAACCTGATATTCGAGACCCCGGATGGGCAGGTCACGCGCGCGTTCGACGCTGTGTTTGGCGCCGATGGCGCGCCGAGCGGCTTGCGACGCATCCTCGTCGAGAAGCACGACTTCGAGCAACGCATCGAGTGGCTCGACCATGGCTACAAGGAGATCCCCTTCCCCGCCGCCAACGATGGCGGCTACGCGATGGAGAAAGGGGCGCTCCACATCTGGCCCAGAGGGCACCATATGTTGATGGGGCTGGCCAACATGGATGGCAGCTTCACAGGCACCATTTATTTGCCAAACAGCGGCGAGGACAGCTTCGAACAGCTGGACACCCCGGAGGAAGCCGAGGCGTTCTTTAACAAGGAATACCCGGACACGCTCGAGCTGGTGCCGGGGATTGGTGAAGCCTTCCTCGAGCACCCCGTGGGGACGCTCGGGACGCTGTGGTGTCGTCCCTGGCACCTCGGCGCGCGCGCCCTGTTGGTCGGTGACGCAGCGCACGCGATCGTCCCGTTCTTCGGGCAAGGGTGCAACTGCGGGCTCGAGGATTGCCTCGTGCTCGACGAGCTGCTCGGCGAATATGACGACCTCGAGGAGGTCTTCGCGATGTTTGACGCGAGCCGCAAACCCAACGGGGATGCCATCGCGCAGATGGCGCTCGAGAACTTCATCGAGATGCGCGACAGGGTTGGAGACGCGGAGTTTTTGCTCAGGAAGAAGGTCGAGCACCGCATCGAGGTCGAATACCCCGAGCTCTATCGCTCTCGCTACGCGACGGTGATGTATAGCGCGATCCCCTACAAGTTCGCGCTCGACGCTGGCGAGATCCAGCGACGCATCCTCACCGAGCTGACCGAGGACATCGACTCGGCGGAAGAGCTCGACATGGAGCGCGCTCGCCAGATGATCGAGCAAGAGCTGACCCCCTTCTACCAAAAGCGCGAGATCGACCTTGGCTTCTGAACAACACGACCTGCTCGTCGAGAACGCGCCCGGCGCGCCCACAGTGATTCTGGCGCATGGCGCGGGCGCGCCGATGGACTCTGACTTTATGGAGGCGATCACGACGCAGCTCGCGGACAGGGGCGCGTGCGTGATCCGCTTCGAGTTCCCCTACATGGCGGGGCGCCGCGTCGATGGAAAGAAGCGCGGCCCGAACACGGCGAAGGTGCTCGAGGCGACCTGGGAAGAAATCATCGCGCAGGTTTGCGAGCTGCGCTCGCTGACACCCGAGCAACTTGTCATCGGCGGGAAGTCGATGGGAGGAAGGATCGCATCGGTCATCGCAGACCGAACAAATGTTGGCGGGTTGGTGTGTCTCGGCTATCCCTTCCACCCCACTGGAAAACCTGAAAAGCTGCGCACCGAGCACCTGGAGGCGCTGGCGACACCGGCGTTGTGCTTGCAAGGCACGCGCGATCCATTCGGGACCAGGGAGGAAGTCGAGGGCTACACACTCGCCGAGAGCTTCGAGGTCGTCTGGCTCGAGGATGGCGATCACTCGCTCAAGCCTCGCAAGAGGTCCGGGCGCACGCTCGAGCAAAACCTGGAGGAAGCGGTCGACGCCATCGACGCGTTTCTGACAAGGCTCGACCTCACATCGGGTTGAAACTCTCTGGCGAGGGATGTAGTAGAGCATCCACCACAGGCTCTCGAGAGAAGGACCTCGCCATGTTTACCATTCAAGATCTCGGCGTCATGCACGGCGCACGCACGCTCTTTGCCGACGCGACGTTGGCCTTTGCTGCAGGATCGCGCTACGGCGTCGTCGGCGCGAACGGCTCGGGGAAGTCCACGCTGCTGCGCGTGATCTCGGGGCAAGAGGAGCCCACCGAAGGACAGGTGATTATCCCGAAGGAGCGACGCGTCGGCGTCCTCTCACAGGATCACTTTGTCTATGACAACGTGCCGATTTTGCACGTGGTGATGATGGGGCTTCCCGTGTTGTGGGAGGCGATGCGAGAGAAGGAAGAGATGCTCGCTGCGGCTGCGACCGACCCGGAGGCGTTCGACGTGGACCGCTACGGGGAGCTCGAGGACATCGTGCTCGCGCACGATGGCTACAGCATGGAAGCGCGCGCAGCCGACATCCTCGAGGGGTTGAACATCCCGAGCCCGATACACCTCGAGCCGCTCTCTGTATTGAGCGGTGGATACAAGCTGCGCGTGTTGCTCGCGCAAACGCTGGCGAGTGATCCTGACATCCTGCTGCTCGACGAGCCAACCAACCACCTCGACATCGTCTCGATCGCATGGCTCGAGCAGTTCCTGGTCAATGACTTTCGAGGTTGCGCGCTGATCGTCTCGCACGATCACCGCTTTCTGGACACGGTCTCCACGCACACCATTGACGTCGATTACCAGCTCGTCATGCTCTACAAGGGGAGCTACTCGGAGTTCGAAAAAGCCAAGGTCGAGGAGCGCGCCCGGCGCGAGGCGGACATCGAGAAGAACAAGGCCGCCATCGCAGGCCACGAGGCGTTCGTGCGCAGGTTCCGCTCGAAAGCGACCAAGGCGCGCCAGGCTCAGTCGCGCATCAAGCAAATCGAGAAGATCGAGATCGAGGAACTCCCCGAGAGCTCGCGCAAGTACCCGACATTCAAGATCCCCGCCGCGCGCGACACGGGGCGTCAGGTGCTCGAGGTCGAGGATCTGAGCAAGTCCTACGACGGCAAGCCAGTGCTCGAGAACCTGAGCCTGCGCATCATGCGCGGTGAGCGCGTGGCGCTTATCGGGCCAAACGGTGTGGGGAAGTCGACGCTGTTGAAGATCCTGATGGGAGAGGTCGAGTTAGACTCCGGGAAGTTCGAGTGGGGGCACGCGGTCAAGCCAGGATACTTCTCGCAGGAGCACGGCGAGGTGCATGGCAGCGAGGAAGCCACCATCCACGACTGGCTCTGGACCTTTTGCCCCGACCAGCCCACAGGCTTCGTCCGAGCGAAACTCGCCGAGGTCCTCTTTGGCAAGGACGAGATCGACAAGAAGATCGGCGCGCTCTCTGGAGGAGAGCTCGCCCGATTGGTCATGGCAAAGATCTCGATCGAAGAGCCCACCGTCCTGGTGCTCGACGAGCCTACAAACCACCTCGACCTCGAAGGGATCGAGGCGCTGGCGAAAGGGCTCGAGGCGTACCCGAACGCGATCCTGTTCGTCTCGCACGATCGCTGGTTCGTCTCCAGGTTGGCAAACCGCATCCTCGAGCTGACACCAGGCCATGTCGAGGACTTCCGTGGGAGCTATGATGATTACCTGCGCTGGAGCGATCAGCGCGATCACCTGGATCACGAACAAGCGCTCGCGGACGCGCGCAAGAAATGAATGACTATTCATTTCTTGCTGGGCATGAGGAAACCGGTGCCTAGCATCTTCCATGGGTAAGATCTGTTCTTGCCCTCCCCTACTTTCCTCCTCTTGCCCTACCCAAAAAACCTGGAGCTTTCATGAGCGACGCGGCATTCGAGAGTTTGAGCACCCCGATCCGTCAAGACCGAACCACCTTTGTCTGGCAAGTCCCACAAGGATGGCAGCAAGGGCGCGGTGTCTTTGGCGGGCTTGTCCTGGCCGCGCTGGTGCGCGCGATGGAGGAAGCGGTAGCTGGCGAGACGCCGCTCCCATTGAGGACCATCACCGCCACGCTCTGCGGCGCGACGGTGCCCGGCGAAGCGACGATCGAGATCGAGTTCCTGCGCCTCGGGAGCAACACCACGACGATCGCAGCAAAGCTCATCCAGGAAGGAGAGCTTCGCACACATATCGTAGGATTGTTTGGCAAGGATCGCGGCGTGGGAGAGTTGGGCGACTGGAAGACGCTGCAAGCGCCCGAGTTGCCCTGGCACGAAGAGATCCCGATCGCGCCGATGAAGCCACCGCTGGCGCCGATGTTCACGCAATTTATGAACTTCCAGCCAACCTCACACTTCCCCTTCACTGGCGGCGACGAGCTAAAATCACTCGGGTGGGTGCGGGTGAAAAACCCTGGCGAGGATCGCGGCGCGCCTTACATCGCCGCGCACGCGGACGCGTGGTGGCCCACGATGCTCGCGACGCTGGATTCGTTCCGCCCGCTCGCCACGGTGACCTTCACGCTGGAATTGTTCGAAGACTTCGATATGGAGAACCTCGACGCGCCGATGATTCACCGCGCAGAAGCAGTGGCATCACGCGGAGGTTACTTCGCAGAGTTTCGCGAGCTCTGGGGAGCAGATGGCCGCCTGCTCGCCCTGAATCAGCAGACATTTTGCGTGATCAAGTGATGCACGCTTCGGAGCTTTCGGATTTGGCAGTGAGTTATGCGTGGGGGCATGTCACGCGTTCTGCTCGACTCGCAACGAAGCTCCCCCATGCGTAACCCACTGCCAAATCTCGAAGCTCTCTACCAGGACCGACAAGCCCCCGAGATCATCCTCGAGGCATCGAGATCGGGATGATGCCGAGATCCTCGGTAGCGCGTTGGAGGAAGTTATCGAGTTCGATGAGTCCGGGCTCGAGCTCGTCGATGCGATCCTCGGGGAGCATGGCGATCGCTTGCGCGAGTTCGTCGAAGGCGCGCAGGTTGAAGACGATGCCGCGCGGTGAGCCCTTGCGCGCGTTGAGCGCGCTGGATTCGGCAAGAAGTGAGAGCGCGGCGGCGTGCTCGTCTCTGGCGAGCAACAACTCGGAGAGTCCAGCGGCGGTCCTGGCGAGCCCTGTCACATCACCGAGCTTACGTTGGATAAACAGCGCTCGGCCGAGGTGCTCCTCGGCAGCATCGAGGCGCCCGAGGCTAAGTTCGATGCGCCCCATCGTCTCCCACACCCTGGCGAGCGCGCGGCTGTCCTGGATCTCCTGATACAACCTCGAGGCGCGCGCCGCGTGCTCCAACCCGACACCGAGCGCGCGCGCCTCGGCGCCCTCTCGGATCTGCGCGTGCATCGGAATCCGCGCGAGCAGGTGGTGTGTCTCGGCCAGCTCTCTGGCGGCGACCTCGTCGGTGGCGTCGCGCTCGCGCATCGACTCGAAGACCTGGCGCGATTGCTCGAGCAGAAAGACTGCCTGCACAGGATCTCCAAAACGCACGAGCACTGCGGCTTGATCGTTGAGCAACCTTGCGGCGTCGACCGGCGCGCCTGCCTGCGCGAGCAAGCGAGCAGCGCGCGTGAGCGCGCTGCTCGCGCGCTCGAGGGAGTCATCATCGCCGAGGTCATAACAAATCCCGGCGACCAGTGCCCAGAGCTCGGCGCGAAGTACGGGCGCGCTATCCTCCTGCAAGACATGGAGCGCTTGCTCCACGGTTTGCAGCGCTTCGCCGAGTGAGAATGGTGTCCCTACGGCAGCCCCTCGCCATTGAATGCGGCCAATCTCTGCGAGCACGCGCGCGTGGAGCGCGCGCGCAGGCTCTGTGGAAGGGAGCGCCTCGACGAGATCGAGCGCGCGCCTTGTAAGCAACAGCGCGCGCGGCGCATCGCGCCGCGACGCGACCTGGCGAGCGGCAGCAATCAGGTGGCCCACGGCTTCATCGACGCGTCCTGCGCCTTGCAAATACTGCGCGGCGCGCGCGTGGTCACCGCGGTTGGAGACAGGAACCTCCGGCGAGGAGGGCTCGCCGCCGCCGAGCACAGACCGGGGGCGCTCTTCGATATGATCGAGGCCAGCGGCCTCGGCGTGTTTCGCGGCCTGATCAGCAGCGCGCACGCGATGTGGTCGCTCGATCTCGAAGACGTCCGCGTAGGCAGCGATCTCTGGCGCCTCCTGGGTCTCGCTCCCGTCGGCGCGATCTTGCGCGGTCATGTCATGCAGCGCGTCGCGCAAATCATGGCGCTTGGTGATCTCGTCATCATCGCGTTCGAGCACGATATGCGCGAGCTTCTCGCTCCAATGCCTGGCGAGCGAGGGCAAGATCCCACGCCTCAAGAACTTGAGCGAACGCGGCGCGAAAGAGAGGCGCCCTTCCCCGCGATCGATGATCGGCGCGCCCGCATCCGCGATATGTTGCAACACATGCAACACTTCGGATTCATTGCGATCGAGCAAGCGCGCGACGTGCGTGACCTCGAACACATCACCGACCGCCGCGCAAGCGCGCGCGACGAGCACGTGGTCGCGCTCGAGCTGCCCCCAGGCAAACAACGCGGGTTGATCGGTGGGGAGCGTCAGGTCGAGAAGCACCGATTCTCCCCAGAGCGCCTTGAGTTGTTCGACGACCTGCGCGATTGGACCTGTGGAGCGCACGCGGAGCGTGAGGATGACGCAGACCTCGAGGCGAGGATCGCGCAACAACTCGTCGAGCGCCTCGATGGTTGCCTCGTCGGCGGCGTCGACGGCGTCGAGCACCAGCGCGGCGCGGCCAGAGGCCGCGCGCGAGAGCCTGTTAAGCGCCTCGACAAGCACCATGCTCGCCGATCGCTCTGGCGTGTCTCCATCGAGCAAACGTTGGCGAAGTTGAACGAGCTCGTCGAGCGAGGTCGGGGATGCGTCAGCGTCCCTGCCGAGCAGGTGCTCGACGCGCTGGCGCGCTTGCTCGAGTGGACCCCAGGTCGAGTCGGGTCCATCACAATGCACGCGCACAAACGTCCACCCCTGGATCTGCTCCAAGCTCACAGGCGCCTGCGCGCCGATGATGATCACGTTCTCACCGCGCCCGAGGCGCGTGTTCAATTCGCTGATCAGCTCTGCCATGGCATCCCCTGGAGCGCGCCAGGCGCTCCTCTCGTTGTGGCCCAGTATCGTCGGTTGGTCAGAGGTTTGTTTACTACGAAAGTCTCGCGATGACGAGTGTGCCAACCTCGAAAGCAATAAACCGACACCGTTTCGATGCGCCCGCGCGAGGTTCGATTTCGAGCGCGGTGATTTCTCAAGGCATCACGAGAGGATCTTGCGGCGCAGGCTTCCTGTAAACCGCCCCGCCTGTCCTCACCCGCAAGTTCGGCGCCATCCACACCTCGCCGCCCGAGTGCGTGTGCCCACAAAGCACCGTGAGCATCGCGTCACGGTTTGCCGCCGCGACCTCGAGCAACACATCACCGACGGCCTTGCAGACAAAGTATGGCGCCCACTCATCATCGCTCGAGTTGCCTTCGTGCCAGGCGGCCTCTCTGAATGGGGGGACGTGCATCAACGCGATGGTGTGCTGGTGCGTGGCGAGCGCGCGAGTCAACCTCGGGCGGAGGTACTCGGCGGACTCGTCGCCGAGCACCGCGAGCTTTGCCTGGAGCTGCTTGCGATCGAGACCTCGCAGATCACGGATTTGCATGAAGTCCGCGAGCATCACGCGACTCGTCATCATGTCCCCTACCCTGCCATCTCCCCAGCCATCATGGCCAACGAGCGCCGTATCATTGGACAGCGAGATGACATCCTCGCAGCCCAACCAGGAGACCCTGTCGAACACCTGCGTGAGTTCGCGAGCGAGCTCGCGCACGTCCTCCACCGAGCTCCCATAGAAGTCATGATTACCCAGGACAAAATACGTCGGGCAATCGAGCCGCGCGTTCATCAACTGCAACCACCCCTCGAGGTCGTCGGATTCGCCAATATCCCCCGTCAACAACAGCGCGTCTGGTGAGGTCGAGGCGATCTCGTCGATGAGCGCCTCGGTCCTGGGAATCCCTGCAAAGTTGAGATGCGGGTCGGTCAACCACGCGAGCTTTATCGCCACACTGTCCTCTCGGTTTTGCTTCGGTATCAAGCGGCTCTCGCGTCCATCCTCTCGCATCGAGAGAGACCTCGCCAGCAACTTTTTTCAAGGTCTCTGTAACCATCGGGTGTCCTCGTTCGTGAACCTTACGAGACCTCACAAGAGATAGAGAGGTCTCGAGTCACCCCCATTGGGAAACAAACGGAGGAAACATGTCCACGCACACACAGGTGCTCATCGTTGGCGCAGGTCTCGGTGGCCTGCTCGCGGCAAACAAACTCAGCGATCATGGCAAGAGCGTACGCATACTGGAGGCCGCCGCCGAAAGCGGTGGCCGCGCCCGCTCGCTCTCTGCCGCAGATGCCACGCTCAACCTCGGCGCGCACGCCCTCTATCTTGGCGGACCGCTGGCAACGCTCCTCGACGAGCTCGACGCCATGCCCGATGGCCTCGATCCTGTGAAGCGTCGCGGCGCGAGAGGCGCAGGTCGCTACCAGCAAGAAACGCACTTTATCCCGACCACGCCGATGCAGATGCTGACCTCCTCGCTGCTCTCGTGGCGAGGCAAGCGCGACATCACGAAATTCTTCGCGGGCGCGATGTCCAAAAAACCACTCCCCTCTTCGTGGAGCACGACCGACTGGTTGGACAACTTCGACCTCGCGCCAGATGCGCGCGCCATGGCCGAAGGGTTTATGAGGCTGAGCACGTACTCGGCAGACCTCGACATTTTTCGCGCGGATGTCGCCAAGAAGATGCTGTACCGCGCGGTGCGCCACGGCGTCCTCTATTTGCACGGCGGCTGGGGCGCGATGATCGCGGCGCTCGAGCGCCGCGCCATCACGAGGGGCGCGGACTTGTTACACGAAGCGCGCGCGCAAAAGCTCGTTCGCCTGGAGGATGGCACCTTTGCCATCGAGACGCCGCGGGGACGCTTCACCAGTGATTTCGTGATCCTGGCGACGCCTCCAAGGGTAGCCGCGAGGTTGCTCGAAGAAGAGGCAGAAGACTGGAACCTGGTCGCTGCGCGCGCGGCGTGCCTCGACCTCGTGATGCGAGGGCCGCTCGATGTGCCAGACTTTGTTCAGGGGTTCGACGAGCCGACCTACTTCGCCGTGCACTCGCGCACGGCGCGATTGACCCGCGAGCAAAGCCACGAGATCGTGCACGTGGCGAGATACATCAGGCGCGATGAGAAGCCCGAGCGCTCACAGGTCGAGGCGACGATGGATGGCCTGCTCGAAGGCTGGCGCGAACGCGAAGTCTTCGCGCGCTATGGCGCATCTCCTGTGGTTCATGGCATCCCCGTAGTGGGCGCAGAGCGACCTTCACGGCGCCCCTGGCCAAACGTCTTTTTGGTCGGCGACTGGCTGCGAGGCGACGAGCACCTGAGCGATGGCGTCGCGGATAGCGCGAATGAAGCAACTGAAGAGATCCTCTCGAGGATCACTTCGCCAGAGAGAGCGGCGGGATGATCGATCCTACTCCAGAGATTCTGAGGCAAGAGCGCGAGCGCGTGGTGAGGTTGAGCTACGCCATCACGGGCACGCGCTCGGACGCAGAAGAGGTCGCGCAGGAAGCCTTCGCGCGCGCCATCGAGCGAGGCCCAGGCGCGGAGAACGCGGTGGGCGCGTGGATGACACGCGTCACCACCAACCTCTCGATCGACCGGCTGCGCGAGCGAAAGCGCCGCCCGTATGTTGGCCCCTGGCTCCCGGAGCCGATCCTGACGGGCACCTCATCACCGGAAGAGACGCTGCTCACACGAGAGGCGTTCGGGTACGCATTCCTGCTCGCGCTCGAGGCGTTATCCCCCTCACAACGCGGGGTGCTGATCTTGCGTGATGTGTTTGATCTGAGCACGCGCGAATGCGCCGATGCGCTCGATATGAGCGAGGCCAACGTCAAGACGACCTTGCATCGCGCGAGGCAGGTGTTGTCCGTGGCGGATGACTCACCAGCGCGCTTTGCTCCAGACAGCGAGGCGATACAAGGCGCGACGATGGCGCTGCTTCAGGCGCTCGCGGCTGGAGATCTGGACGCAGCGAGGGAGATGCTCCACGAGGACATCGTGATGATCAACGATGGCAATGGTCAGTATGCGGCGGCGAGGAAGCCGGTGGTGGGGATCGAGAAGGTGCTGCGGTTTTTGTTGGCGCGTGGTGGCGCACCGGGAGCGATGGAGGGAACTTCGCTCGTGGAGCTCAATGGCGCCATCGCGTTGTTGACCCAGTATGCGCCAGCAAACGTGAAGCACCCACCTCGCGCGGTGACGCTCTTTTCGGTCAGCGAGGACGGCAAGATCCTGGGGGTTCATGCGTTGGTGGCGCCCGAGAAGATCGACGCCCTCTTCTCTTTGTGATGCCGCATCACTCGGACGCGGCGTCATCCTCTTCTTCTTTTGCATCCAATCGCGCGCGTACATCCTTTAACAAGCGCTTGTAGGGGAAGTTCTTGCCAGGACAGACGGTGAGTCGACCGTCGACGCCGGTGTGTGTGGTGATGCGCTCGGGTGGGATGTCGTAGGTCTTTGACAGCGTCACGACGAGGTCGACGAGCGCGTCGTATTGCGCCTTCTCGATCTCTCGCTCGTGGAGGTTGCCGACAAGAGAGACGGCGATGGCCTGTGGAGCGCCCTCGGGTTTGAAGAGGTGGATGGCGCGCTTTTGCAGCGGCCAGCGCCCGAGCTCGATGTAACCGGCGGGCGCCTTTTTCCCGTTGCCAATAAGGAAGTGGTACTCGATGCCATCGGGGTCATCGAACTTCTCGCGGTGGTAGCGATCGATGCGAGCGCGCGAGCTCCACTCGGAGGCGGTGTGATGGATGACGATATAGCGCCACTCGAAGTCGCGCTTCGGGAGGTTCTTGTCGATGTTGGCGAGGACCTCGGCGTTGTGCGCCCTGGTTTCCGCCTTGCTCAACACGATCTTGTCGCTCTTCTTTGCCGGTGATTTGGCATACGCCGAGAACGTGAAAAAAGAGCCAACCAGCGCCACCAACGTGAGCAAAGAGAGGTATCGCGCCTTGTTCATGAGGTCATCCTGCGTCCAGGTATCCATGGAAACTCGCAGCCTAAACACGCGGCCACGCTGATCTGTTCGCAGCTTTTCAAGCGGACCGCGCGGCGTCACACAGACGCATGTGGGGGAACATAGAAGTCGTTGATCTGGAGCTTGATCTTCTTTGCCTTGGCCGCAGCGATGAGCTTTTGGCGAGGCGCCTCCTTCCGCATGGAGAGCGTCAACTTCGTGAGGTTGGAGAACCGCTGTTGGTTTAGCGCCGTGACCCAGGCGTTTTCATCCGCGTCCAGCAGGCAATCGCGCAGGTCGAGCTCTCGAAGTCGCGTGTCGTAGCGGCCATGGGTGAGGTTATCGAAGACCGCGTCCTGTTCTTCCCACGAGAGCTGATTGAAAGGATCATCTGAAGCGATGTACTTGTCCGGGTCGAAGCCCTCCCCTGTCAAGAATGCCGTCCACCCTTCGCTTTGCTCGTCGATCAAGTACTTGCCACATCGCACAGCGAACTTCTCGAGCGAGGTGAACTTGAACAGCATGCCGGGCACGACGTAAGGCTCGATGTACTGATCATTCCACTCGTCTCGCCCCTCACAGAGACCTTCGAAGTCGAGCGTGAGGCTTGTAAACTGCCTCGCCACCGGGCTCCAGGGAAGATCCTCCCAGGGCATCCAATACCTTGGCTCCGAGCTGCGGTAAGGGTCATCCGACTCGTAGTCGAAACCCGGCGCGTAATCACGCCACACCGCCGCGTATCCCAGGGAGCGAACGAACTTCGTGTAAGGCGCCTCCTCCAACCTTTTGTGGTTAAAGAGCGGGTGCCACTCACGAGGCATGGGCTCTGACCCATATTGCTCAAAGTAAAGGCTGGGGAACGCATCGCCAGCTTCTAGCGAACTCGACACATAGGGGTCGACCTCTTGCTCGGTGCGTTCGCGATCTGACGACCACAAGGCTTCGTAATGCGTCCGCAGCGCTTCATGGTCTACGGAGATCGGTCCAGTGCCTCGCTTAGCGTTCAGGACAGAGCGGATCTCGGCAAGTGTGTCGTCAAACAAAGCCATCTTCATCCTCGAGATAGGGGTTCATTCTGGGGAGCGCGCGTTTTACGAGTGAGCGGGAGGTAGCTGTGGGGATGTTCGACTTGGGGAGCGGTTTATACGCTAGCCCTTGCCGAGCACCGACCGCACGAGGTTGACGAGGTTGGTCGTGGAGGTCGAGCCTTTTTGCAAGACCTCGGTGACGTGCGCGTTGAGGCGCTGGAGTTCGTCGACGGAGAGCTCCATGGCGGTCAGGACGATGACGGGGAGCTCGAGGTAGCGCTCGTCCTTGCGAAGTTGTTCGAGGACGCCGAAGCCATCGAGCTCGGGCATCATCAAATCGAGCAACATCACATTGGGGATGTGTGTCTCGAGCAATTCGAGTGCCTCGCGTCCGTTCCTGGCAAGAATCGTTCGCCACCCTCTCCCTTCGAGGACGCGCTGGAGGATGTTCCGCGTCTCGTCGTCATCCTCGACGATCATCACGCGGCCCTCCGACGAGGAGTAACGGCGCAACATATCGATCAGGCGCGAGCGTTGAATCGGCTTGGTCAGGTAATCCGTCGCGCCGAGCGTGAAGCTGCGTTGGCGCTCGCCGGTGATGGTGAGCATGATCACGGGGATCGAGCTCAAGTCAGGGTCGGCCTTGAGGCGAGAGAGGACGGACCAGCCGTCGATGCCAGGCATCATGACGTCGAGGGTGATGACGTCGGGGCGCAGGCGACGTGCGAGGGTGAGGCCCTCTTCGCCGTTGGCGGCGTGGACCACGTAGAACTCTTCCTCGGGCAAGAAGCGCGAGATGAGGTCTGCCGCCTGGAGGTCGTCATCGATGGAGAGGACGAGGTGCTGCGAGGTGCCGATAGAGAAAGGTTGCTCCGGGATCGAGGTGTCTTCGTCGAGGCCAACGCCGAGAGCTTCGGTGGTAATGACCTCCTCGAGCCCGATGGTAGCGGGGACCGCGATGGTAAACGTCGAGCCGACCCCCTCTTCGCTCGAGACGAGCACTTCTCCGCCGATCATGTGACAGAACTGGTAGGTGATGGTCAGCCCGAGGCCCGTGCCTCCGAACTTGCGGGTGGTGGATTGATCGGCTTGCGTGAAGGACTCGAAGAGGTGCCCGATGCGATCTTCGGGGATGCCGATACCGCTGTCCTTGACCTCGAAATGAATCCAATCTCCGCTCGGACCAAACTCGCGCCAGACACGCAAAGAGATGGTGCCATCGTGGGTGAATTTGGCGGCGTTCGAGAGCAGGTTGAGCAGGGATTGACGCAACTTCATCTTGTCGGTGTGCATGCTGCCGATGACATCACTGCACTGGACCTCGAGTTGGTTGCGATTTTGCTCGATCAGCCCCTCGACGGTCGTGGAGACGGCGTAGATCATCTCGTAGACGTCGAAGGTTTCGGCGAACACATCCATCTTGCCCGCCTCGATCTTGGAGACGTCGAGGATATCATTGATGATATCCAGGAGGTGTCCGGCGGCGGAGTGGATCTTGTTTATGTCCTGCGCGATGAAGGTGCCTTCCTGGGCGTCGATATCAGCGGCGTCCTCGGAGACAAGCTCGGCGTAACCGATGATGGCGTTCAATGGGGTGCGCAGCTCGTGGCTCATGTTGGCCAAAAACGTGCTCTTTGACTTGCTCGCCTCGATCGCCTCGTCGCGCGCGAGCATGAGCGCGTCGTTGAGCTTGCGAAGCTCTGCCTCGGCGCGGCGCGTGGCGGTGACATCGCGGAAGACAAACACGCAACCGACGACCTCGTTGTTCTCGATGAGCGGGTTGAATACGCAGGAGACCGCCAGCGAGGAACCATCAGGGCGGACCAGGACGGCTTGCTCGAAGCGCAGCGCGAGCCTGATCTTGATCGAGGTCCAGAGCATATGAAAGGTGTCTGGCGAGTTCTCGGAGTTGGCCGAGAGCTTGAAGAAGGCGAGGATCTTCTGACCGATCAGCGCGTCGGCGTTGCCGCCAAGGTATTGCTCGGCGACGGCGTTGATGGTCACACAGCGCCCCTCGGAGTCGAGCGTGCAGAGCCCATCGGAGAGCGCGCGCAGCACAGATCGAAAGCGATCGTGGCGGCTGTTGACCAGATCTTCCTTCTCCTGATCACGCCGCCCGAGCTCGTCGTTCACCTCGTGGATGAGCGAGCGAAGCTCCGTGTCGGAGAGGGTCTCGATCGATCGGCCTTCGCCAACCTTTGATTTGAGAAAGGGATGGAGTTTATCCATGGGTGCCAACAGTGCAACGCTGCGAACTTGCTCTCCTCGATATCGAAAAAATCGCGAGAAAAGCGCCTAGCAATCCAATACGGCTCATGACCAACGCTCGCAGGTTAGCACGTAGAGAGGGCCGTATCCAACGCCCATTTAACAGCACTCATCCCTGCTCTTTCTTCAAAGCGTGGAGGAATCTCTGGAGCGCGAGTTCTGAGCGTGCTCGGACGGCGCGAGCGGGAGCAAGATATGGAAGGAGGCCCCCTTCCCAGGCTCCCCTTCCGCCCAGATGCGACCTCCATGGCGCTCGACGACGCGGCGGCATATGGCGAGGCCAATGCCCGAGCCCTTGATCTCTTGCTCGGTGTGAAGGCGCTGGAATGGCTCGAAGATCCTCGCCGCACGATCCTGATCGAAGCCGATGCCATTGTCGCTGACGATCAGCTGGAGATGTGGACGATCGAGCATTGCATGAGCAGGCTCGGGCGCCTGGAAGACATCGACGCGCAGTGGCCGCTCGGCGCTCTGGAACTTGATAGCGTTGGCGATGAGGTTCTGGAAGAGTTGTCGGAGCTGGCGCTCGTCGGCGATGACCTCCTCGAAATCACCGACCACGATCGACCCACCTGTGGAGTCGAGCTGGATGTCCACGAGCGAGACCACGTCCGAGATCACCTGTGAGAGCGACACGGGCCTCATGTCTGTCTCGCTCATGGAGACGCGCGAGAGCTCGAGGAGATCATCGATGAGCGTACGCATCTTCTTGCTCGCGTCGCGCATGCGCGTCAGGTGCAAGCGACCCTCCTCCGGGAGGAGTTCATAAAAATCCTCCTCGAGGAGTTCGGAGAGGATCGTGATCTTTCGCAACGGCGCCTTCAAGTCATGGGAGGCGACCGCAGTAAACGATCGCAGCTCGCGGTTGACCTGCTCTAACTCCTCTTTCTGTTCGCGGAGCACTTGCGCCGCGCGTGCACGTTCGGAGACATCGCGCGCGATGCAGGTGTAGCGACGTTGGTTTTCGACCTCGTAACGGCTGATGACGACCTCGAGCGGGATGGCATCGTCCCCTCGCTCGATCGAGATGATTTGAGGAGCGCGCGATTCTTCGCCCACGAGCCAAACATCCGAAATGTAGAGGCCCTCGAGGACGTCAGGCAGGAGCGCTTCGATGTGACTGCCGATGATGCGATCGCTGGAGACGCCGAGCACCTTCTCCGAGGCGAAGTTGCAGCCGAGGACGTTAAACTCATCGTCCATCGTCATGATCGCGTCCGCGGCAGAATCCACGATGGCGCGGGTTTCCTCTTCCGAGAGGCGCAGCAGCAGGGTGCGTTCGTGAACCTGCCGCTCGAGCTCTGTCTGGAGATCGGCGAGCATGTGGTTTTGCTGACGCAGCTCCTCGAGTTGCCTGTCGAGCGCGGCGAACATCTCGTGGCTCTTTCCACGCTCGATCAATCGGACAAGAATCAGGTGCTCGCCGCTCTCCTGAAAGAGCAACCCGCCGCTGGCAATGAGCTTCGTATCCGGGGCGTGCAACAGGGTAAACGGCTTCACCCAGTCGTGCAGTTGCCCCGAACTCATCCAGGAATCGACGGCGTGTGAGACCTCGTCCGCTTCGTTTAACCAGGCGCCAAGGTCTGTCCCCTGGACATCTTTTCGCCTGGAGGCAAAGAGCCTGGCGAGCGAATCGTTGACCTGGAGGATCACGCACTTCGTGTCCATCAACAGGTGCGGCTCGGGCAGGCTCCGAAGGAGCATGGCGTATGCGAAAGTATCACTCATCCTTTGACGCAGCGTGGAAGTACTCTCGGCCCTCGGCGTCGAAGGCTTCAGGTGTTCGTTTGAGGTAAACCACCACGCGGCACCCGGAGTCACCCTGTGCGATGGTCTCCTGGAGCTCGACCTTGGCGTAGCCGAGGTTGTTGGCAGCGATCGAGCCAAAGACATTGGAGGTCATCATACACAACGATGGCCTGTCGTGGACCTTATCCTCGAAGGGGCAACGTTTGTTCCCGAAGACGATCTTCTCCTCGTCCATGGACAGGATGGCAAAATCGCCCTGAATCCTTCGCTTGAGGTCCACGAGCGCGTGGGCGACTTGCTCGTGATCGAGTGATTCCTGGCCGAGCCCCTCTCGGTAGCCTCGGTCGAGCCATTCCCCGATCTGCTGGCCTACAAGACTGATAAACCCGGCAGCTTGCTCCAGACCGACCACGCCCTCGAGCGTCCCGGCGAGCTCCCGGATGAGCGAGCGAAGAAACAGGTCGCGCTCGAGCTCGAGTGAGGATGGGACCTCGTTAGCTGTGATGCTGTCCTGACTCATGCAATACCTCTCGTTGGTTTGGGTAGGATAACCCCGAACGCACACAAAATCGAGCGGTGTGTAACTGCCACCACAACGTCGTCCCCGAACCGCAAAAAACAACGCCCCTGCGCGCGAAATATCATAAAGATAACATCACCCGACGAACGCAGTAAAGATACCTGAGAGAGGATCACGCATCGCGTCGAGCGCATCCTCCACGACGCACTCGACGCGAGCTGGCTCGAGGCCCTCGATGGCAAACGCTCCCACGGTTCTGGCGAGTAGCTCGGCGCCAAAGTGCTGACTCGTGCAGCGCCACGCCGCTGGTGAGAGCGCATTTCTCGACGTGTAGCCAACGAGGAACGCGTCGAGCTGCTCGCGAAAGCGTGACACGCCAGTCCTTCGCCACCCCAACCAGAGGTGCGCGCACAGGTGCCCGACATCTTGCGCGGGGTGCCCGTAGTGAGAGAACTCCCAGTCGATAATGACCAGCTCATCGCGCGCGCTCACGAGCACCGAGGGGGGCCAGAGATCGCCCATGATAAGGCAGCATCCAGGCTGCAAGAAGCGCTGCCCCAACGCGCGGAGCGTCTCGGCCTCCATCCCTCGACCCCGCTCGGATAGCCACTGCGCGAGCGCATCGTACTGCACCACCGCGCGCGTCTCCTGCACGCTGTCATTGCGCATCACCCTGGCCAACTCGAGGTCCCCTTCCGTCTCTGCATGCAACGCGCCGATAAAGATGCCGAGGTCTCTCGCGTCCTGTTCGAAGCCGCGAGAGGTCGCGCGCTGGGTGATATCACCTGCTGCCTCGACATACTCCATGGCGATCACCCAGGGGTCTCGTGTGGAGGCAAGCAACGCGGGCGCACGAACCCCCGAAGAGGTCATGAGTTCAGCGAGCGATGGAGTCTCTGCGAGCAGCTCGAGCGCGCGCGCCTCGAAGCACGATCGGCGCGGGTCGAGCGCGATCGAGGGCGCGCTCGCGATGTGATCCGGGGACCACTTGAGCACGAACGGTGAGGGCGCTGCGTCCACCATCCACACGTGGTTGAGTAAGCCTCCGCTTAGCGGGCGAGGCTGCGAGAGGATCGTTGCCGGTGGGTGCTCGACGTGCACCTCGCACCAACGCCTGAGCGCGTCGGGGTCGAGGATGACCTCGCGCTCGAAATCAATCACGCTCCCCTCCCCCGAACCTGTAGATATGGTTTGCAAACGGGACGGGCTCGAGCTCGTTGGCGATGGCCACGATCAAGCTGGAGAGCGCATCTCTGGCCTCATCGAGAGAGGTGGTGATTTGCGCCGCCCCCGAGACGTCCGCGCGATCCTCGCCGCTCGAGCGCTTGTGACCTGTCACGAGCCCGGCGCAAGGGATCTCGAGTTCGTTGGCGAGCACGACCTCGGGGCCGACCGTCATCGAGTTGACCTGCGCGCCAGCCTGGGCAAAGAACCTGTTCTCGGCGGGCGTCTTCGTGCGAGGTCCGCCGACGTAGGCAAAGACGACCTCCTCCTCGTGCACGGCGACGCCCGCGCGCGAGGCGATCTCGCGGATGCGCTGGTTGAGCGCGCTCGAGAAGATCCCATCCTCGATGACGAGGTGGCCCTGGGTTGGCGAAGGTTGCAAGAACATGGTGCACGCGGTCCCATCAGGGAGCGTGTTCTGCGGCATCATCAGGTCGCCAAGCAACATGGGCGTCTGCACTGGCAAGGACGCATCCATCACCCCGACAGAGCTCGTGACGACGACCGCGCCGACACCGAGCGCGTCCATCGCCGCGGCCTGCGCGCGCCAGTCGATCTGGTGTGGCAGCAAGGTGTGCGGCGTGCCGTGGCGGACAAACAGGTAAACATCTCTGTCACCACGCGCTTGCATCCTCCAGACGAGCTGCTCTCCATGTGGGGTCGTCACGCGAAACGGTTCGGGAGAAATCAGCGAGAGTGACTCGAGCGCTTTGTAAAATGCGCTCCCGAGGATGATGGCGAGCGCGTCGCGTTGTTTTGTCTTTGTCATGGCGTCACGAACAAGAGGGAGAGGAGCGCGCCTGCCAAAAAGCCAGGCGCGCCTGATCATCAGGAGGAGAGTTTGCCACGCGCGATCGGCCAGCGTCAAAGCGGTCGCGTGAGTCTGACTCGCGCACAGGGCAAGGGTTGTGGTAGACAACCTGCGAGGTTGTCTGCCGTTCAAAATCACTGGTGTTCACGAGAAGCGCCAGCAAAGCCCAACGACACTGGAGGCAAGAGCATGAGCGAATCGGAGCAAACCGTGGGGGAACTCCTGGCGACCATCGAGAAGCTCGAGCTCGAGCTCGAGCATCGCGACAGGTTGCTCCAGATCATCGCGCACGTCGACGACGCGCTCGAGGAGGCGATCCTTCACAAGTGGCCCGTGGCAAAAACCATGGAGTTGCTGCTCCCAGGTGCGCTCGAGACGCTCGGCGCCAGCGCCCTGCTCGTGCGAACGTTCGATGAAGAGCAGCGCTCGGTCGACTTCGCTTTCCCCTCCCACGAGGACTTCGACGGCATGGACCTCGACGCCATCTGCGGCGCCATCGAGCAGCACGGCGTCTGGCACGAGCGCGTCGCGGAGCGCGACCTGCTCGGGTACCGCCTGGACGTGACCGATGTTTATCTGGGGAGCGTGATCCTCGCCACGCACGACCACCTCGAGCCCGAGAAGATCGCATGGCACCAACAGGCGCTCGAGCAATGGAGCGAGCAGGTCGACAACTACCTGGCCGCCATCGCGGACGCGCGCCGAAAGCACCAGGCCATGATCGAGCTCTCGGACGCGCTGCGTTCGCCGATCCTCGACCAGGGCCTCGACCGCGCCATTCATCTGCTCAAGCGCTACGTGCCCTACAAGGATCTGGCACTGACGCTCAAGTATGACGCCAACCTCGACATGAACTCGGTGAACTACCGCGTGATCACGGAGAACGCCTGGCACACGAGCTCGGAGCGGACCTCGCAGGATCTTCGCCGAGCGGTCTTCGAGACGCTGGCGGGTGACGAGCAAGGGTTGATCGCGCGCTTTGACCTCGAGCGCGAGCGCGAGGTCGCTCAGATCTTTGCCGCCGATGGGATCACGCCCGTGGGCCGGGTCTCGGTGGGCGTTGGCGAGGAACCTTTGAGCCCGTTCGCCAGGGACGTGCTCGATCGCTTCGCCGATTACATCCGCCAGCGCGTGGTGGACTTTAACAAGGAGTGGAAGCGCCTCTCGCACAACTTCCCACAGGACACCGTGCGCAGGTTGCTCCAGGAGGATGACTACTTCCACCGCTACCTCGCCCCGAGAGAGCGCGACGTGGCGATCCTCTACTGTGATATCTCGGGGTTCACGCGACTGAGCGAGCAGATCCTCGCCGAGCCCGAGCTCATCGGGAAGCTGATCGACCATTGGGGGAACAAGGTCGTCGAGTTCATCTGGGAGCATGGCGGCGTATTCGACAAGATGGTGGGCGATTGCATCATCGGCATCTTCGGGCCCCCCTTCTATGAAGAATCACCGCGCCAGCTCTGCCGCGCGGCGGCGGACGCTGCAAAGCACATCTCGGAGTACACGCGCTCGCTGGCGAACCACCCGGACTTCCCCGAGATCTCGAACTCGGATCATGTCATGGGCGTGGCCACAGGGTTGAACTTCTGCCCGCTGTTTGTCGGCACGTTTGGCCCGGACGAGAACTTCACCGGGTTTAGCTCGGGGATGAACAACACCGCGCGCCTCCAGGGCGTGGCGACGCGTGATGAGATCCTGTGCATGGACTCCTTCGCCAAGGTTTACGCCGACGCCACGCAATTCACCGAGCAGCGAAGCGCCCTCGTCAAGAACGTCTCCGAACCGCTCCGCTACCACGCGCTCAAGTACTGAAGGTTGACCTCGTGCGCCGGGCGATGCTCGGCGCGAACCACCGAGGCGGTGGCCCGCAAAAAAGAAGCCGCCGAAAAATAATGCTGCCCGGTCGAAGTCGACTGATTCTTCACAGCATTATTTTTCGGCGGCTTCTTTTTTGCTCAGGCGCCAGAGAGGGTGTCGAGAAAAGGTTCAGCAGAGCGCGGAGCAAGCCCCCCAAAAACGCGCCTGCATTCTTGAAGCAGTGAGTTTTCTTTTGATCGCCGTGCGCTAGCGAAGGTGAAACGGCGCGTTTTCGCCCCCCCATCACTTGCTTCGCGTGATAGGGGGGAAACTCGCGCTCCGTTTCGAGGTTGGCGTTTCGCGGAGGGGAGCTTCGTTGTAGGTCGAGCAGAACGTGTGACATGCCCCCCGCTCTTCACTGCGTTCATCGCGACCCCCAAGTTTGGGGGGTTCCCTCGCGCTCCGACTCCACGTTGGCGTTTTGCGTCTTGGTGCTTCGATTTTGCAGTGAGTTACATGAGGGCACACAAAAGCGAACCTCAACGCCGAAAACATCGCGAGGGCGCCCCCCAACAAACGAAGTGCTGTTTGGGGGGCAGCGAGGAGCGTAGCGACGAGCGGGGGGCATGTTCCGCGTTCTGCTCGACTTGCATCGAAGCTCCCCCTACGCATAACTCACTGCCAAATCAAAAGCTCCCCTCCGCGAAACGCCAACCCCGAGTCGAAGCGTAAGTTTCCCCCCTATTTCAAGCGTAGCGCCGAAATGGGGGGGCGAAAACGCGCCGTCATTCCTATGCTAGCGAACGGTGGCCCAAAGAAAGCGCATCGGTACACCATGGCAGGCGCGTTTTGGGGGGGGCTTGTCACGCGCCGCACCTGAAAACATCAGGTCCAATCGATCCACATGATCATGGGGGTCATCTGGATCTCGACCTCGGCGCAATCGACGGGGCGGATGGCGTCGAACTGTCCGCCGCCCTCGATTCCTTCGCCGCAATTGTAGGCGCCCTGAGCGAAATCAGCGGCCCAGTCAAAGCGGTAAGCCCCTTCATAGGGTGCGTGGTAGACGACGGCGTGGCGGGTGCTGATGCCGAGCGAGCTTCCTTCGAGCATGCGGAAGGCGTCGCGATCGAGGACGCCATCCTCGGGGAGGTCGATCCCTTCGGGCACCATCAGGACAAAGCCTACGCCGAGCGCGCCCTCATTGAGCGCTTCAGCGATCGGGGTATCCGTGGGGAAGTCGACGCGGAACGTGGAGCCATCGCTGCTGCCCTGGCCAAACTTGACCAGCGAATCAGGAGAGGTCGTCGACACCTGCCAGATGACGACGACCTGGGCGCGCTCGGGGACTTCGAGATCATCGACGGAGACGACGGAGCCCTGGATGCTAAAGGCGGGGACGCCATCGCCAGGCTCTGGATCTGGCTGAGGTTGAGGTTCGTCAGGTTCGGCGGCGTTATTGACCGGTTCTCCCGTGCCCATATCGGGATCTTCGTGCTCGTCGAATTCACCCTCGAACTCGTCACCGAACTCCTCGTCGACGGATTCGAACTCGCTGCCATCGTCGACGACGATGCAACCGAAGAGAGACCAGAGCATAAAAACGGACAACGAGGTCCAGAGCATCAAATCGCGACGTTTGTGTAAGGTATACATGGTGACTCCTGACTGATGAGCAAAACGAACCACACCTGGAATTCAGACAGTCAGTCGCACCGACCCCTGGGGGATTGTGCAGAAAATTTTGAGATTTTTTCAGCGCGGCTCTTTGACGAAGATGTCATCGAAGGCGGAGACAAAATCGGAGGGGCGGAAAGGTTTTTGGAGGAAGGCGTGGTTGGAGTTGTTGGAGAGTTTGGGGAAGTGGTCCCTGGCGAGCCCGGAGACGAACAAGGTGGGGATCTCGCTGTAACTGCCTTCGAGGATTTCAGCGAGGCGTTCACCGGACATGGCGGGCATGAGCATATCGGAGACGATGGCACAAAAGGAGTTGTCGGGATCTTCGAGGAGCGTTAAAGCGGAAGGACCGTCTTCTGCTTCACGCACATCGAAGCCCTCTCTCGAGAGGATGCGAACAAGGAGACGCCTGGATAGAGCGTCATCATCGATCACCAATACAACCCGCACATTTTGGGTTTCTGATTCGTGACTCAAGGGTTCCCCTCCACACGAAGATCGATTCGTGCGTGTGTGACTTGGACAGTCTAGCCGTTCGGTTGAACGCGTGGCCTGAGCCAGGCATTCCTGTTACTAACTGTACGGGCGAGAATATATCGAAAGCCCAGATACAGCCTGCAAAAGCATCGCAATTAACGCGAGGATTAGAGTGAATTCTGAGAATCCAGAAAAAACCATGCCTACAGAAGCCGGGGACCACGCTCGCGGGGACTGGATGTCACCGCCCTGTGTCGTGGTCATGGTCGGCGCCTCGGGCAGCGGGAAATCTACATGGAGCAAGGCTCGTTGGCCAGCGACAAGCGTGCTCTCCTCGGATGAATTGCGGGTGCTGTTGGTGGACAACGAGAACGCGCAGTGGGCAAACGCGCAGGTTTTCAAGGTTCTCGAGGTCGCCGCGAGGGCTCGCCTCGAGCTCGGGAGACGCGTGATCGTGGACGCGACAAACGCCAGGAAAGAGGATCGCGCGCAGTGGCGAGCGTTGGCGCGCGAGTTCGACGTGCCATGCGCGGCGGTCTGGTTCGATATTGGCCAGGAGGAGTGCGAGGCGCGCCAGCAGACGCGCGAGCGAAAGGTGAGCGCGCGCGTGATCTCGAGGCAGTTAGAGGATCTCGAGGGGGTCAGCGAGCAACTCACGGCGGAGGACTGGGATATGATCTGGCGCGTCGACAGCGCGCACGCGCCAGGAGAGCACGCGGTGATAAAGGCGTACCAGGAGCCTGACGTTCGCCCGGCCGGGACGATGGGCGTGCGCCTTGGCGCGAAGCGCTGTGACATCGTCGGAGATGTGCACGGGTGTTATGACGAGTTGATGGCGTTGCTCGAGAAGCTCGGGTGGCAACCTGACGGCAAGCTGCACGTGCACCCGGAGGATCGTCTGCTGTTGTTCGTGGGGGATCTGGTGGATCGCGGCCCGGCGAGCGTCCCGGTGCTGGCTTATGTGGACGCGATGATCGAGGCAAAGCGGGCGTTTTTGGTGCGCGGCAACCATGATGACAAGCTGCGCCGGTACTTGCTGGGCAACAAGGTCAAGGTGGACGCGCACTTGCAGACGACGGTCGACGAGCTCGAGGCGCTCGCTCAGGACGAGCGCCAGCGCATCACCGAGCGCGCCATCGCCATGATCGAGGCATCCCCTTACTGGGCGCTCGTGGGCTCGACCGAGGAGCACCGCGCGGACACAGAGGCAACGCTCGTGATCGCGCACGCGGCCTTCAAGCCATCGTTGATGCAGAGCAAGGAGGACAAGGTCCGCTGGTTTTGCATGTATGGACCGACGACGGGGAAGAAGGACGCGCGCGGCTACCCGGAGCGCGTGGACTGGACGCTGCGCTACCCCACAAGCGGCGCGCTCTGCGTGACGGGCCACACGCCTTTTTCTGGAGCGGTCGAGGAGCGCAACAACACGATGTGTCTCGATACGGCGTGCGTGTTCGGCCACAGGTTGACGGCGCTGCGTTGGCCGGAGATGGAGATCGTGGAGATCGAGGCCGCCAGGGACTACACGGGTGACTCGAGTCGCGTCGAGGAGCGCCCCACGCTCGTGACGCCATCGCGTTGAGTTTCCAAGGGGAGAGCGCGATGGTGACGCGGCGCCTCCAATGAATGACGTTTGTCGTTTCGCGAGCGGCGCTGTATGCTGTCTTCGAGCCGGTTAGACGAGCGAAAGCAGACGCGACAACCCCGAACTTGGCCACCGACAATCCCATGTCATCGCATGACCCGCGACACAACCGAGGGCGCGCTCCCCAGGGCCGAGATCCACGTCGGCAACCAGCCGATCAGCAACCATCTCAACCGCAGTCTCCCGAACAACTCGACGACTTGCAGTTGCGCGCGCAGTTGCTCGCGCGCCAGCGCCGCAGACAACGCCAGCAACAAGCGCCCGTTCCACAACAGCAACAACCTCATCACCGCCCGCAACCCCACCAGCAGGCCCCGAACTTCTCGGCGTCAGAGGACGCGACGCACATCGCCTCCGCCGCGGATCTGCGCTACGACCCGTCCGCGCCAAACCCGTTCGCGGACGAGGACGAGGCGACCCAGATCAAATCCGATATCCCCAAGGATATCGGGCAAATGTTCGTCAACCGCAAGCAGCCCGCGAAGGCGCAGCCGCACCAGCAACGCGCTGGCGGCGCGCCAAAGACTGCCTTCTCGATCCCGGAGAAGACCGAGATCCAGACGTCATCGACGACGAGCAGCAGCGAGAGCATGAAGCAGGCGATGCGTGCTCGCCAGGACGCCAGGCGCAAGGAGCAAGCGCAGTCGGCGCCAGCGGCGCACAACCCGGCGAGGACCTCGGGGAACTACAACCCGGTCGGCAACGCTCCGCACACCTCCGGGCAATATCCTCAGGTGCAACGCTCGCACGCGGCGCCGATCAACCACACCTCGGCGCAACCTGCGATCTCGGCGCGCCACAACCCGGCGAACCAACACCCTGCGGCTCAGACGCCGAGGACCTCGGGGCAATACCCACACATCGGGCACCAGCCCGCGCGCAATGTCTCCGGGCAATTCCCACAGGTTGGCCACGCGCACCCCGAGGCGCCCACGACCGAGCGCAACCGCCTCGTGCTCGCGCCCGAGGAAGCAGGCGGGCTCGACGAAGCGACAGCGGCCTCGATCAATGTCCCCCAACACGCCACGGGGTTCTTCCCCGGAGTGAACAAGCAGGAGGCGGTCGCGCCCTCCTCTTCCCCCTTCCCCACCAACGAACCTCAGCCCCCGACGAAACAACCGGCAGAGGAGATGTTGCCCGAGGTCAGCGACCCTCAACGCGCGGCATCCTGGGAGGCCGCAGCGGTGGGGCTCAACGAAGCCTTCTCCACGCCCATCGAGGACGTCGGAGACTCGCCGCTGCACACGCGCCAGTTTGAAGAGAAGGTCATCGTCCTCAACCGACGCTGGCCCAAAGATGGCGAGGTCCCCACGCAGATGCGCATCAGCTACGGAGTCTGGGGCGGCGCGTTTGGCGCGATGGTCGCCATCGCGCTCTGCGTCTTGCTGACGCTGGTTCAGGGAGCGATGCTCTCGAGCATGTTCCAGATGCTCGTCGGGCTGACGGTCATGGCAGCGGGAGCAGCGGGCGCGGCATGCGCGGCGCTCCCGCGCAAGGTCGAGGAGCTCTTACTCAAGACAGGGATGTTGCCTGACGACCCGTGAAGACACCTCAAACCCTCTCATCTTGTTTGGCGCGAGCGCTCACGCTCGCGATCTCCCTTTGTCTTCTTGGCGCAGGCTGCGCGACGACGCACAAGAGCGTCGGCGTCGGCGTGACGCGGGACGCGCACGTCCTGCCCGTCGGCGTGAGCTACACGACGAGCGCCATGCACGCCACGCCCATCGACGCGTTACAGTTTGGCCCGACGGCGCGCTACAAGATCGGACCGAGCGCGATCGACATCGGGCTCGGCGCCGAGTTGATGTTGCGGCCACCGGATGATTATCACACGCCAGGGTTTCGCGTCGGGTTCGACGCCCTGAACATGGGATGCACTGACCGGACCTGCTTTGGAGGAACGGGCGGCGTGCACGGGGGCTTTGATTTTCCCGTGTACCATGGACCGAAACAACACATCATGCTCGACCTGACGCTCGACCATGATGTGCGCATCGGCCCTGCCTCCTCGACCACCCTGCTCTTCTCGGTGAGGTTCATCCCTCGCCAACGAGAAACTTGAGATGGACGCGCGCGACGTGCGTGTTGCATCCCCTAAGAATCGAAAACGAGTTCACCGACGAGGAACCAGATGCCCCATTCAAACCACCGTATACTCTCGCGCGTGCTCCTTTCGCTGATCATCGCGTTGCTCACAGCCTCGACGATCGGTTGCTCCACGTCCAAGTCTGAGAGCGCGGCCGATGGCGCAGCGGAGCCCGAAACAGAGGTCGCCCCATCGGCAGCCCCTGACGCGGAGAAGAACTCGGGAGCGATCAGAGAGGAAGAGGAGATGCCTCCACCATCTCCAGTTCCAGCTCCATCTCCAGATAACCCGACCTCGACAGAGGATGGAGGTGAGGCGCCAAAGACAGGTGAAGAGGCGCCTCCCACAGAGAAGGTCGACGACGTCGAAAACAAACCGGGCAGTGGTGGCGGGGGCGGCAGCGCGATCGAGGCTAGCGACACCGCTGCTCCATCACCATCTCCCGAGAAGTCCAGGAGCTCGACGCCCGCGAAGAAGGGCAAGAGCAAGTGCCTCCCCGACGACAAGGACTGCGAGGAAGATCCTGGCTTTTTGCGCAAGCGACCGGCCAAGTAAGAAGAGGCAACGCGATGGCGCGATGGCGCCATTGCGACGCGGCGAGTAAATCGTTAAGATGATGTTGCTCTAGCATTCACGATCATCGCCTCGCTGTGCGGCCTCATGAACGACGATTCTCACAGAAATCCTCCCCCCTTTCCGGGCCAGGGTCGTCCAGGTGGACCGAACCCACGTGGCAATCAGCCACGTGATTCGCGTCCATCGCATGCATCTCACGGGCATCAGCAGCCACAACAGCCGCAACATCCTCAGCAGCCACGTCGGCCTCAGCAACCTCAGCAACCCCGACAAAACGCGCAGCGCGTCCCCAATCGCTCCGATCATACAACGGAGCCTCCCGCGATGCCGTGGGCGGCATCGCTCGATCCTGCGGACGCACCTACGCCTCCTCCCGGACCGATCACCGGAGGACACGCAGCGATCCCGATAGGCGTGCATGACAACTCCGAGGCGCAGTTTCACCGCCCCACGACCGACCAGTTCCCATCGCAATCGCGCCATCCTGGCCACACCGGCACCGAACCAACCACCGACCAGTACCAGGTCGGGAGCTTCACGACGGGCGGCTTTACCCCCGTCGAGCGGCTGACCGGGCAGTTTTCTGTCGACCAGCTCGCCAGCGGCGCCGCAGCTCAAGGCAACCCCCTCCCCCAAAAATCGCGTTACGCAGGTTGGATCACCGAAGAGATCACCAACGACACGCGCTTTCGATTCGGCATCTGGGGTGGAAGCATCGGCACCATCATCGGCATCCTGCTCGGAGTGGTGAACGCCTTCTTCGAAGGGGTCCCGCTCGCCAACGCCCAGCTCTCGCTTATTGGCATCACGCTCCTGTGCATGTTGTCCATCGCGGCCACGTGCGCCTGGCGTCCACGCCAGGTCGAGGCGCTGCTGCGCGAATACAACATCATCAAGGATTGATGACGGTTTTGCCACACAACCTCTTCTCGTGCACGACCGTCGCGCTGATGCTTATCGGGCTGTTGTGCGGCTGCGATCCTCCGTCTCCGGATTCTCCCCCCAAACCACCTGCGTCCGCGCCACAGGCGTGGACGCACACTGGCGAGTCAGGCTACAGCATCACGTTGCCAGGGAGTTGGCGACCGCTCGAAGGGAAGGATAGGCTCGACAACGGCGCAGATCTACTGGTCAAAAACGATGACCGCTTGTTGATGGTGATCCCTGTCCAGGTCCCCGAAGAGATCGCTGACGCGATGCCATCGCTCGAGACCTTCAAGCGCGTGAGCCTCGCACAACTGGAGCGCGACGTGGAGAGTTTCGAGCACGTGAGCGAGGAGAACATCGAGCTCGACGGGACGCCCGCGATCACGATCTCTGCGCATGGCACGATCAACGCCCTCCCCTCGCACTACATCCTGACCTACACGCAGCACGCCGGGTGGCGCTATCAAATCGTGGCGTGGTCTCACGCCTCACGCGCCCAGGAACTCGCCCAGGAGCTTGATGGCTTGCTGACAACCTGGGAGTTTGCCCAGCCCTCACCCGGACAGGGGGCTGGACAGGAGCCGAGCGGGGACTAAGATTTGCCCCGCTTGTGACCCGAAACATTGTCGCAAACCCAAACCAAGAAGAAACCTGCTCGCGCCTGACGCATTACTTCATGCGCCTTCGGGCGGAGCACCAAGTCACACCTTCGATCTAGCGAGAGAAACGATGCCCAACCTCAGCCAAGAAACATACGACGTCACGATCATGGGGACTGGCCCTGCTGGCCTGACCGCAGCCATTTACACAGGTCGAGCAGATCTGAAGACGGTGATGTTCGAGGGAGATCTCCCAGGCGGCCAGCTCACGCAAACCAGCGAAGTCGAGAACTACCCTGGTTTCGAGCGCGGCATCCCTGGGATGAACCTCATCAATGAGATGCGCGAGCAAGCGCGCCGCTTTGGCGCCGAGATCCACTTCGCCATGATCAAGGACGTGGACTTCTCGCAGCGTCCCTTCACCGTCAACCTCGACGATGGGACCTCGTTCAAGACGCACACGTTCATCATCGCCTCGGGCGCGAGCCCCAGGAAGCTTGGCCTCGAGGGCGAGTCCCTGATGTGGGGCAACGGCGTCTCGAGCTGCGCGACGTGCGATGGTTTCTTCTTCAAGGATCAGGAGATCGTTGTCGTTGGCGGCGGCGACTCGGCGATGGAGGAGGCCACGTTTTTGACCAAGTTCGCCAGCAAAGTCACCATCGTGCACCGTCGCGAAGAGCTTCGCGCATCCAAGATCATGCAGGAGCGCGCGCTCAAGAACCCCAAGATCGAGTGGAAGCTCAACCACGTCATCACCGCAGTGCATGGCAACAAGCAGGACGGCGTGACGGGCTTGACGCTCCAGAGCACCGAGAATGGCGAGGAGTACGAGTTCCCCACCAACGGGCTCTTCCTGGGCATCGGCCACACCCCCAACACGAGCATCTTCACCGAGGAGCTCGAGATGGACGAGGAGGGCTACATCAAGACCGCGCCTGACTCCACCAAGACCAACATCCCTGGCGTCTTCGCCGTGGGTGATGTTCAGGACAAGGTCTACCGCCAGGCGATCACGGCAGCAGGCACAGGTTGTATGGGCGCGCTCGAGGCCGAGCACTACCTCGCAGAGCTCTTCGACGGTGAAGCGGCCGCCGAGTGATGCTGATCTGAGGTACACAAAAGGCGCGACAGCTGAGATACTCTGACGTCTCATCATCCCTGTTGTTCGAGTCGTGCGAGATGACCTTAGCGCCTTCGCCACATGTCACCATCGGCCCATTTCGTCTCCTGAGCATGCTCGGCAGCGGCGGAATGGGCGAGGTTTGGCTCGGCGAACACATGACCCACAAGGTCAACGTCGCGCTCAAGATCATGACCTCGGATCGCGCCAGAAAGCCTGAGTTCGCCGAGCGCTTCGAGCGCGAGGTCGAGGTCATGGCGCGCATGAACCATCCCGGCGCGGCGATGGTGCTCGATATGGGCGTGTTGGAAGAGACGGTGGAGCCGTTCTCGGCCAACGCGCCCTTTATCGTTATGGAGTACATCGAGGGGTGCACGCTCAAGGAGGCGATCGGGAAGCTCGACTGGCCGTTGACGCGACGCATCTTGCTCGACCTGCTCGACACGCTCGCGCACGCGCACGCCATGGGCGTGATTCACCGCGACCTCAAGCCACAGAACATCCTCCTCGAGGGAGGCGTCGAGCATATGCGCGCGGCGAAGCTCGTGGACTTTGGCATCGCGCACTTGCTCGACCTCCCCTCCCCAGCCGAAGCGAGCATCGACCTCAAGCCAGGCCAGGTCGGCATCACCGGGACGCCAAAGTTCATGTCTCCCGAGCAGATCCGTATGCTCGATCACAAGCAAGGCCCGTGGACCGACCTCTACTCGCTCGGATGCCTCGCCTGGTACATGCTCTGCGGTGATGCGCCCTTCTCAGGGAGCCATATGAGCGTGCTCTACAAGCACATGCGCGAAGATCCCGGCGAGTTCAAACCGACCTACTCTGTCCCCGTGGCGCTCGAGCGGTGGTTGAGGAAGTTGCTGGCCAAGGACCCGAAGGATCGCTTCCAACGCGCGGCAGACGCCGCGCACGCATTGCACAAGCTCCCTGCCACGACAGAAGCGGACCTCGAGGTGATGCATCTGAAGGAAACGACCGAGATGAACGCGCTCGTGCTCAACGACACGACGCTCGAGATCCCGGCGTTATCCGAGGCGCTCTTACAGGATGTCGCGCGCGCCGAGCGCGCGACCGGAGAAGGCGCGCCCGCAAAGAGCGCACCGCCGCTGCCTCCGACCTGGCACAACCTCTGGAAGAAGCCCGGCATGAAGCTTATCGGCGCGGGGCTTGGCCTCTGGGGGATGCGCACATTGCCCGTGGTGGGTCGCATCGCCGAGCGCACGCTGCTCTGGGAGACCTTGCGCACGGTGCACGATTTGGGGCAAGCGCGCGCGGTCATGCTCGAGGGGCTCTCGGGCATGGGCAAGACAAAACTCACCGAGTGGTTGCTGACGCGCGCCCACGAGGTTGGCGCCGCGCACACGTTGCGCGCGACGCACGGGCCGATGGGTGGCCCGCTCGATGGGCTCGGCCCGATGCTCGGGCGCCACCTGCGCTGCCAGGGCCTGGATCGCCAGGAGGTCTTCTCGCGCATCCTCCAGTACAACGAAGAGCAAGCGCTCGAGATGGATGATGTGGTGCGCGAGTCCGCCGCGCTGACCGAGCTTATCTCGCCACGCCGCATCCTGAGCGAAGAAACAGGACCAGCGCACCGATTCTCCTCGGCGATGGAGCGCTACGCGGTGGCGGCCTCCTACCTCGAGAAGCTGTGCGCAGAGCGCACGGTCGTGCTCTGCCTCGATGATGTGCAGTGGAGTTTGGAGGCGCTCGGGTTCGTGCGCTACATCCTGACGCAAGAGACGCGCAATCTGCCCATTCTTATTCTGATGACAGCCCGCGCGGAAGCCGTCGCCAAGCTACCTCACATCGTGCACGTCTTCGAGCAGTTCGAGAAACTCGAGAACTTCAAGGCCCACGAGCTCGGACCGCTCGATAAGGGGCACCAGCGCGAGCTCCTGGAGAACCTGCTCTCGCTCCGCCCGGAGGTCGCCGACACCGTGCTCGAGTTGACAGGCGGCACGCCCTTGTTCGCCGTCCAACTCGTCGATGACTGGGTGGTCCGAGGCAAGCTCAAGGTCACGGATACAGGCTTTGCCATCGATCGCGCACGCGCGCAGGAGCTCCCGACTGATTTCTCAGAGCTGATCGATCAACGCCTCGCCTACCTCCTCGGGGAGTTCCCGGATGGGACACTGCTCGCCCTCGAGCTCGCTGCCACGCTCGGCAGAGCCGTGGCGCAGGATGAGTGGGAGGAATTGTGCCAACGCGCGCGATGCGAAGTCCCCGAGGGGCTCGTCGGCGCGATGATCAAAGCAAACCTCGCCACCCGTGAAGAGAACGGCTGGCAATTCGCGCACGACAAGATCCTCGATGTACTTGTCGCCTCGGCCAAGTTTCATGACAGGTGGTTGCGCCACAACGGCTCGGTCGCCGAGATGGTGCTCGCGAGACATCCTCGAAACGAACGCGGCGCCGCGATGCGACGCGCCGAGCACCTGATCGCCGCCGAGCTTTGGGAGGAGTCACTCGATGCGTTGATGACGGCGCTCTACATGGCCGTTGATTTTGGCCACTACGAGCGCATCGATTCGATCATCAGCGCCTACGAGCAATGCATGGCCGAGCTCGAATTGCCCGAGGAACATCCTATCAGGATTCGGCACTGGTGCTTGAAGAGCGCGAGCATGCGGCTCGAAGGATTGCACGAGCAAGCGCACGAGCTGCTCGATGACGCCATCGCCATCTCGCGCGCGCATCAGTGGCCCGGCGAGCTGGCGCTCGCGCTGCGCTTCAAGGGGCTGTTGCTCGCCGCGCAAGGTGCCCACTCCAACGCTGTCACCCTGTTCGAGGAGGCGATCGAACTGTTCGAACAAACAGAACAGCTCGAGTATCAGGCAAGAACACTGGGGGCGCTGGGGCAATGCCTCTCATGGTTGAGCCAACCCGAGCAAGGCGCGAAGACACACCTGCGCGCGCTCGAAATCTTTGAAAAGATCGGAAACGAAGCTCTGGTCGGACGATCACACGAGTTGCTCGTCAGCTGTATGTATGACATGGGCGAGGACGAGAAGGCGATCGCGCACGCCGAGGCGGCGCTCGAGAGCGCGAGGAAGCAGGGAAACACGAGGCTCGAAGCGGCCACGCGCAACGAACTCGGCATCATCTACCGTGCACATGGAGACTACGAGCAAGCGCTCGAGCAATTCCACAAGTCCGCGCAGCTTTACGAGCCGCTCTCGGAGGTCAACTTCCTCGTCGTGCATCACAACATCGGGGTCGTCGCGCTCTACCAACAGGACATCGCGCGCGCCAGAGGTCACCTCGAGCCAAGCTACGAGCGGCTGCGCGAGTTGGAGCAGCGTTGGATCTTGCCCGAGCTTATCGCGTCGATGATCAGCCTCGCGGCCGCCGAGCAGAACTGGGACGCATGGGATGGTTACTTTGCCGAGTTCGATGAAGTCAGCAGCGTCGAGACGACCTCACATGTCGTCGCGAAGATGATGATGCGCGCCGCAGAGCTCGCCCTGGCCGCAGACGAGCGCACCCACGCCAGGCATTGCCTCTATATCGCGCTCTCGCACTACCAACGCCTCGGCGCCATGCTGCATGTGCACGAGATCCGCGACATCCTCGACAAGATGATCCCATGAGCGGATGGTTGACGTGTGTTTCGCGGGCACTACTCTCTTGCTGTGGCTCGCCCTGAAACCGCACGAGAAGAGAAGAAAACGATGTCGACAGTTCCACAATGGCGCCCCGGAGACTTGCCCTTGCGCGCCATCGCCGCGGTGATGACGACGACCGCGTTGGTGTGCCTTAGCCTCGGCGCGCGGTTGATCGTGGGCTGCTACCTGATGCTCACCCAGACCGCGCCACAAGAACTGGATGTGGGAGGACGCTCTTTCTTCTTCGCGTTGAGCGGGATGGGGCTGCTCGTGTTCGCGGTCGTGCTGCTCTACCTGTCCACCAAGCTCTGGCGCAAAGAAAAAGGGGATGCCTGACATCCCCTTTTCATGCACCTCTGAAGCCTTGTTCGGGAATCAATCCCAGACAAAGAGCCACTTGATTGCCTTGTACCCGCCGTAGAAAACCCAACCGAGAGGACCGGGCCGCACGCGCTCCTTGAGCGAGACGTTGACCGTGGCATAAGTGGTGCTGCGGCTCAGGACGCGCAGTTGTCCTTCGAGGCGCTCGAGCTCCGAGGTCACGCGCGCGAGCTCTCGCTCGACCTGCAAGACCTCTTCGACCGAGGTGCTCTGGTTGACCAGCTCGGTCAGGCGAGCGCGCATCTTGACGAGGTTCGAGATGCGGATCTCCATATCGACATATTGCGCGGTGGCGTCGACCACGGTGATTTCGCGCTGTGTGATCTTGCCCATTTTTTCGATCTCGAGGACCACATCATCGAGTTGATCGGTGGGCACGAGCATCGTCACCCCGGAGGAAGACTCGCTCTGGACGTAGCCCTCGCGGCGCTCGGCCATCTTGCTCAGGCGCTCGATGGTCGGCTTGAAGTCGTCCTCGTCGCGCACTTCCACGGTGAGCCACGCGTTGCGAATCAGCTTGCGCGCGGAGTTTGGAGCTTGCGCGCCCTGCTCGTTCGAACCGTCTGGCCTGGCTTTCTTTGCCGAGACCTCCTTCCCTTCAAATCTCCTGACACGACCGCCACCGGAATCACCGGTGCTCACCGTGTCCGCCTCGAGCGCCATCTCGCCGTCGTAGTTGGCCGCGGTCACGTTGCCGCCATAAAGGTTCGATGGACCAGCATATGCCTGCGAGGGCGCGTGGCTGGACTCGGCGTACTGCTTGGAGGCGCAGCCGAAGAGACCGAAGCAGAGAAACGCGAGGAAGAGTAAGCGGGAGAGTCTGGCGAGCTTCACGGAGAATCCTCTTATCTGTTGTCATGGAGTGACGTGAGGATACACCACTCTTATCGAATCATCAGCCATCGCGAACAGTCATTCATACATCGCCATGGTTCCTCGCACGGGTCAACACCCGCATAGCACACATCCATCCAGAAAAGTGGGAGGCTACTCTTCCTCGGTCGAAGCCTTTGCTTCGGGGAGCACGAACTTCTTTATCTCGCGCTCTTTCTTGTTGCGGCGCAGGTTAAAGACCTCGACCAACAGGGAGAAGCCGATCGCCGAGTAGATGTAGCCCTTGGACACGTGCCCACCCATCCCCTCGACGAGCAGCATCACGCCGATCAGCACGAGGAACGCGAGCGCGAGGATGCGAACGCTGGGGTTGCGCTGCACGAAGTCCCCGACGGGGTTGGAGAAAATCATCATCACGATGACGGCGATGATCATCGCCGCGCCCATGATCTCGATGTGCTTGGCCATGCCGACGGCCGTGATGACGGAGTCGAGCGAGAAGACAATGTCGAGGATAAGCACCTGGACAAAGATCGACGCGAGCTGACCGGCGACCTGATCTGGCTCGACATTCCTGGCGCCGCCTGCCTCCTCTTCCGCGTGCTCGAGGCTCTCTTCTTCCGGGTGCTCGACGTTGATGTAGATCTCGTGGGTTGCCTTCCCGATGAGAAAGAGCCCGCCAAAGATGAGGATAAAGTCGCGGCCAGAGAAATCGCGCGTGAGCCCTTCATTAAAGCTCTCACCGAGGAACGCGAACGTATCGCCGACAAACCAACCGAGCGAGAAGAGCGGATCGGTAAGCTTCATCACCCAGCTCAACGCGAACAACAACCCGATGCGCGAGACCAACGCGATGCCGATGCCGATGCGACGCGCGGTGTGCTCGAGGTTATCCGGGAGGCGACCACAGAGGATGGTGATGAAGATAATGTTGTCGATCCCGAGCACGATCTCCATGAGCGTGAGCGTGAGCAAGCTCACGATCGCTTCGGGTTGCAGAAGCACTGAAAAATCCACGACGTCCCCTCGGTTATAAAATCAATTGATCGCCGAGAGCACCCGCTTTGGCCGCAGTTGAACCTGCGACGCCTCGCCGAGTGCCTCGACCTCGGTCACAGCGATCAGCGCGCCGCTCGTATCGACCACGTTGATCATTTGCTCCAGCACGACATCGTCCAGTTCGACGACGATGCGTTTTCCATAGCGCAGCGCCTCGCTATCCGCGTCGCTGGCCGCATACGTGACCAGCGAGCGCATCATCTGCGCTGGCGTCAGTAACTTCTCGGTCCACGCTCGCGACTCGTCGAGCAAGTCCTCGAGCGTGACAGACTCCGCCAACGTGAAGTTCCCCACAGAGGTGCGGCGAATCATGGTCGTGTGCGCCCTTGTCTCGAGCGCTTCGCCAAGATCGCGCACCAGCGAGCGCACATACGTCCCAGAACCACAGCGCATCTCGAGCCTCGCGGTCGGGAGCGTGAGCTGCTGAAGCTCCAGGCGCTCGATAAAGACCGGGCGTTCGGGGAGTTCGAACTCGACCCCTGCCCTGGCGAGTTCGTAGGCGCGCTTGCCGTTGACGCGAATCGCGCTATAGCGCGGCGGGCGCTGCATGATCTGACCATCGAACGCCTCGAGCGCGGACATGAACATCGCCTCGGTGACATGATCGGCGCTCTCGGTGGCGATCACCTGACCGCTGGAGTCATCCGTATCCGTGGCGCTCCCCAGCTCCAGCTCGAACACGTAGGTCTTGCGATCGAGGATCAAATACTGCGCGAGCTTGGTGCACGCGCCGATCGTGATCGGGAGCAAGCCAGTGGCGTCCGGGTCGAGCGTCCCAGTGTGGCCGACCTTACGGGTTTTCGCGGCGCGGCGCACACGCGACACCACATCATGGCTGGTCAAACCAGCGGGCTTATCGATCAGGAGCAAACCGTCCAAGGCGATCCTCCGGGACATCAGTGAGGAGAGGATAAGGGGATACAAAGAGATTCGCCATGCTCGGGTGAGCATGGCGAGGACTCGAAACGATGAGGGAGAGAAGCAGCGACGGTACGCGAAATGTTCCCTACCCCTGGCGAGGATGAATCAGTCGTCGAAGAGTTCGGAGAGCGCCGCGCTCAGTTGCTCGATGACATCATCGGGAGAGCCATGGATGGTGCAACCCGCCGCGTTGCGGTGACCGCCGCCGCCGAAGCGCTCGGCGAGCAGTGAGACATCGATGTTGCCGCGCGACCGGAAGGAGATCTTCCAGGCGCCATCCTCGAGCTCGGTCATCTGCGTGGCGACCTCGACGCCGCGGATGCTGCGGCCAAAGTTGATAAAGCCATCCGCGAGCTCTGTGCTCGCGCCGAGGCGCTCGAACATCTCGTGCTCGAGGCGGATAAACGCGAGGCGACCACAAGAGGAGACCTCGAGCGTGGAGAGCACCTCGGCGAGCAACTTCACGCGCTGGAGCGGCTGGCTCTCGTAGATGTTGCTGGTCATGTCCCAGGCGTCCACGCCTGCATCCAACAACTCGCCAGCGATCTGGAAGGTCGTGCGCGAGGTGCTCGAGTAGCGGAAGCTCCCGGTGTCCGTCATCAGGCAGCAGTAGAGCGTGCGCGCGATGTCGAGATCGAGCGCGACGTTCGCGGCCAACATCACTCTATAGAGGACCTCGCCCGTGGCCGCTGCGCCGACATCGCGCACATACACCCTGGCAAAGTCAGGGTCCCAGGTCTTGTGGTGATCGACCACGGCGACGTCCGGTGCCCAACCATGGGTGGGGAAGTCCTCGCCGATGCGCTTTGCCTCCGCGCAATCGAGCAGCACGGTGAGCTCCGGGTCGAAGTCCTCTGGGATCGTGTCCGTGACGCGATCCGCGCCGGGGAGGAACTGGAAGTTGTAGGGGACCGGGTGGCGGTTGTAGGGGAGCACGGTCTTCCCGAGCCGCTCGAGGATGTGCAACATCGCGAGCGTCGAACCGATGGCGTCACCATCCGGGTGAATGTGCGAGGCGACCACCACGCGCTGCTTGCCCTGGAGCAGGTTCAAGAAGCTCTGCACGCTCGCGTCAAAGTCAGGCGTCGCAGGTGGTAACCCGATCACAGGCGGGTTGTTGTCGCGAGGTGGTGAGCCCATGACGGCATCTCCGTGCTCGAGGTGTTCCGTTGCCGGGCGCACCTGGGAGTGATTTATTCTTGCTCTTGATCTTCGTGCAAGGAGTCAAAGAGCGCCTCCATGCGTCGTCCTCGCTCGATCGATTCGTCGAAGTGGAAGACAAGCTGGGGGATGTGCTTCATCGATGTTTGCTCGCCAAGTTGGCGGCGTAAGAACCCGGAGGTCTTCTCGAGCCCCTGCGCCACTGCCTCGTGATCCGTGCGCTCGTCATCGAGCAGGACGTAATACACCTTGGCGTGGCGAAGGTCTGGAGATGCTTCGACGGCGGTCACCTGCACACCTTGCACGCGAGGATCGCGCACCTCCGTGAGCAGCTGCTTCGAGATGATCTCGAGCAGTTGTTGGTTGATCCGATCCGTTCTCTGGTAGGCGCGTTTCTTCGCCATCGCTGCTTCGCTCCAATAGGGATAACTGTTTCTGAGGCCGATTCCACGGTCATACCCCTGGAGGACGCTCAACCCGCCCGATTCTAATGAACCCGCGCGACAATGCAAGCGCCTCGCCCAGACCGTTTGGGGGCAGTTTTTTTGCCGCCGGTTTTTGGACGAAGAATCCGGGAATCAAAAAAACTGCCCCCAAACGGTCTGGCCACCGCAGGTTGCAAAAACGCGACCTCCCCACTCCGACGCGATTCAGTTCTTTTTGGCGCCCGGCATCTTCTCGAGCCTCGCGCACGCGAGCCTCGAGCCGTAGTCACACGCCTGCCTGTAATAAGCAAAGGCGCCCGTGACATCGCGCTCCTGACCGATGCCCCGTTGCGCGAGCGCGCCGAGCGTATCGCAGGCGTCCGCGCGCTTTGCCTCGCAGCGCCGCACGAGTTCGTTTTTGGCAGCGAACAACCCCGCCTTTGCCTCGCTCTTTCCCTGCTGGTCGAGCGATCCGAGCGTCGTGCAACCGAGCATCTCGGCGTTGGAGCACGCCAACATCGAGAGCTTCACGGCGCGCTCGATGTTGACCTCACCAGCGAGTCCGCGCGCATCGAACAGGGCAAAGCGCGCGCACGCGTTGATATCACCCGCGCGACAGGCCGTATCATAGGAGCTTCGCGCCGTGCTCAGGTCACGTGGGCCCCCCTCCCCTTTCTCCGTCATCGCGCCGAGGTTGCGACACGCCGCCGGTTGCCCGAGCTCACACCCTTGCTGGTAGGATGTCCTGGCGACAACGAGCAGCTCCTTATCCTTCTCGATCCCGCCCAACCGCGCGAGCATCGCGCCGAGGTTGTTGCAAGCGCCCGCGTGCTTTAACCCACAAGCCTTCTCGTAGAGCTTCCTGGCGCGCTCGAGATCACGCACACCGGGCGGCGAGCGCTCGAGTGAGATGGCGAGGTTGTAGCACGCAGGAGGAACGTCGGATTGGCACTCTTGCTCGTAGATCTGGTGTGCGCTGGCGAGCTGGCCACGCTTCTCGAGCAAGGCCGCGAGGTTCACGCAGCCATCGCGCGTATCCTCGGTGCAACTCTTTTTGTAGTGCTCGAGCGCCGCGTCCAGATCCACGGCGACACCAAAACCGCGCTCGAGGTGAACGCCGAGGTTGTTGCACGCCTTGAGGTTCCCCTGCTCGCAGGCAGCACGAAACAACCCAGACGAGCGCACCAGGTCATCGACCAGCCCGTTGGCGTTTTTGGCAAACACCAACCCCTCATCGAGGCAGAAGTTGCCATCCTCCTTGCAATCAGCGATCGCCGCCTCGCATCGCTTCGATCCTCCGCACACGTCGCACTGACGCGTGTTGAAGTTTGGCAACGTGCCCACGGGACACTCGAGGTTCTCGAGGTCGTTCGCCGCGGGCCTGTCTGTGGTTGCTCCAGCGCTGGTCGGCGCGGCGGTTTGCGAGGATGTGTTCGCGCTGTCTCCAGCCTTTGATTTTGTATCGGCGTTGTTCTGACAACCGAGCAGCGTGAGCGCAGCAAAGCTGGCGAGCAGCGTGGCCTCGATGCAAAAAACAAGGCGTGGCGCGCGCGTGGGTCGAAGAGTCATGAGCGAGCGACCTCTGGCAATAGGCAAAAAGGGGTAGAGGCAAAAACAAGGAGGGAGTGAATGGCCTCCTTTGCAGGGAAAGGTATACGCCAATGCACGAGAAAGAAGAAAGGCTCCACCTCCCTGGTCGAGGGAGGATGGAGCCTTTCACGTGTCTGGCACGCGTTCATCCGGGCGATATGCCGCGGGTGATATGCGAGCTTCGAATCAGAGGGTCGCTGCGACTTCGATGATCTCGTAAGCCTCGATGATGTCACCGACCTTGATGTCGTTGAAGTTCTCGAGCGACGTACCGCATTCGAACCCGGTCTTGACCTCGCGCACGTCGTCTTTGAAGCGACGGAGCGAAGCGAGCGAGGAATCATAAATGAGCTTTCCATCGCGGTAGAGGCGCGCGCGCGAGTTGCGGCGGAGATGCCCCTGGGTGACGTAGCAACCTGCGATGGTGCCGACCTTTGGTGCGTGGAAGGTCTCGCGGACCTCTGCCTGGCCGATGACGTTCTCTTCCTTGAGCGGAGAGAGCATCCCTTCGACGAGCTGACGCAAGGTGTCGACGGCGTCGTAAATGATGTTGAAGGTAAGGATTTGAATGTCGTACTTCTCCGCAACTTCGACCGCGCGGTTATCTGCGCGGACGTTGAACCCGACGATCACGACAGCATCTTCGGAGGATGCCGCGAGGTTGACATCGTTCTCGGTCACGCCACCGACGGCAGCGTGAATGACATCGATGGAGACCTCGTCGTTGCCGATCTTGCCGAACGAGCCGCGAAGCGCCTCGATCGAACCTTGCACATCGCCCTTGACGATGACCTTGAGCTTCTTGCGCTCGCCGCCCTCGTTGATCAGGCTCATCAGCTTGTCCATGCCAGACTTCGCGAGGTCTGCCATGCGGCGCTGACGGTGCTGCTCTGCAACGTTACCGGTGATCATCTTCGCGTCGCGCTCTTCGGCGACGACGAAGAAGGGTTCGCCAGCCTCGGGCACGCCGCCGAGACCGGTGATCTCTGCGGGGACCGAGGGACCGGCTTCTTTCAGGCCATCACCGCGGTGATCGTACATGGTACGCACGCGACCGTAGTGCGAGCCGACGACGACGATGTCGCCAGTGCGGAGCGTACCGCGTTGGACGAGGACCGTCGCGAGCGGGCCACGACCGGTGTCGAGGCGAGACTCGATGACGATGCCCTGTGCGTCGCGGTCGGCGCGAGCGGTGAGCTCTTCGACCTCGGCGCGAAGCGCGATCTGCTCGACGAGCTCGGTGATGTTGATCCCTTTCAGGGCCGAGACCTCGACGTACTGCGTCTCGCCGCCCCACTCCTCGGGCGTAAGCTTGTACTCGATGAGTGCTTGCTTGACGCGATCGGGGTTTGCCGAGGGCTTGTCGATCTTGTTCACCGCCACGATGATCGGCACGCCAGCATCGCGAGAGTGGTTGATCGCCTCGACGGTTTGAGGCATGACGCCGTCATCTGCGGCGACGACCAGGACGACGATGTCGGTGGCCTGCGCACCGCGAGCGCGCAGGGCGGTGAACGCCTCGTGGCCAGGGGTATCGAGGAAGGTGATCATGCCACCGGCCTCGGTCTCGACGGTGTAAGCGCCGATGTGCTGGGTGATGCCGCCAGCCTCGGTGGAGGTCACCGAGGATGCGCGGATGGCATCGAGCAACGAGGTCTTACCGTGATCGACGTGACCCATGACGGTCACGACGGGAGGACGCGTTGCCTGAAGACCAGCCTCATCCTCGCTCGTGTCGTAGAAGCGAGTGATGTCGAAGGCGACGTTCTCGACGGTGTGCTCGAACTCGAGCGCGATAAGCTGCGCGGTCTCGAAATCGAGCGTGGTGTTGACGGTCGCCTTCATGCCCATTTCCATGAGCTTGAGCGCGAGCAAGCCCGCCTTGACGCCCATCTCGCGGCCGAGTTCACCGACGGTGATGGTATCCTCGATACGCACCACGCGCTTGTGCTCTGCAGCCGTCGTGATTTCCGTCTTCTTGGACTTCTTCTTCTTCTGGTTGCGACCACCGCGGCTCCCGCGAGGGTCCGCGTAGAGCGAACTGACGTCGCGCATCGAGCGACCGCCGCGTCCGCGACCGCCGCCGCTACCGCCACGATCGGAGCTCTCACCACCCGGACGATCATTGCGACCGCGCTGGTGCTTCTTGCGACGACGCTCCTTGTCGACGTTTCCGCCAGGAGCTTCGAAGATGCGACCATCGAGGCGCTCTTGCATCGTGTTGAGATCGATACGACCGAGCACCTGCGCGCCCTTCCCTGCGGCAGCAGCGGAGCTCGAGGTCGAGCTGGCTGGTGCGGAAGGACGGCGTTGCGTGTTCTCGGGCCTGCGATCTGCGTTGCCTTGAGGGCGCTGCTCGCGAGGAGCGGGGCGCGACTCTGGCGCGGACGCGGGCTTCCTGACTTCCGGGGTCCTGGCGACCTCGGCCTCCGGCTTCCTGACCTCTGGCTTTTTGGCCTCGGGCGCAGGTTCGGGTTTCTTGACCGGGGGCGTCGACAGGATCTTGGCGCGCTGTGACGTCGGCTCGGAAGGAGCAGACTTTGGCGCGGGCTTGGCCTCTGCGACGGGCGCGGGCTTTTTGGCCTCGGGCGTCGCCTCGACCACGGGCTCGGCCTTCGCTTCTGCGACGGGCGCTGCGACGGGCGCGACGGCAGCTGCCGGGGCAGCCTCCACCTTGGGCTCGGCGACCTCTGCGGGTGCTTCTGCCTGCGCCTCTCGAGCGTCCTGTGCTTCTTGCGCTGCTACATCCTCCGAAGCCTCATCGGCGGAGGGGATGCGACGGCGCATGGTCGGGGCTTTCTTGCGACGCAAGACGGGACCGACGGTCTCGCCAGAGGGGAACTCATCGCCGGACTCGATGACTTCGACCTGTGCCTTCTTACTGCGACGCTTTACGGGTGCAGCGGCGCCACCGTTGGCGCCGTTGCTGCTGGCGGCCTCGGATTTCTTGAGGGCGCCTTTAATTTTGCTGACTTCATCTTCGGTCAACGCCGTCATCACGTTCGAGACGCGAATGCCGAGGTTGAGATCGTTGATTTTGGTCACGAGTTCCTGATTTGCATAGCCCAGCTCTCTGGCCAGTTCTAAGACGCGTTGTCTCTTTGACATGCACTCTCCACTATGCCGCCCGCGATTCTTGCTGGTGCGGCATTTTTCAATTCATCGGGTGACCTCTCTTGCCAAGCTCTTTCCTTGTTGAACTTCTGCAAGATGAGGCTCCCACAACTTCCCCGGAACCGTGGCACATCGCGTTTCGATTCCCGACGCTGCCCGTCTCCTTAACGGACATCCTTGAAGGATTCAACCCTCAACCGCCCCGAGCGCGTTCAAGCACTCGAGATCATAGCGGATCTGGTTGGCGCGACCTGAGTCGCACACTCCAAGGGTCGAGACAAACTCTCTGCCCAACCACGTTCCAAGCAAACTTCCTGTGAGATCCTCGCTCACCTCGACTCCCTTGCGCTCTGCGTTCGCGGCGAAGCGCTTGCGCGTCCCTTCCGAGGCATCGCTTCCCAAAAGCAGCAGATGAACTCTGTCCTGCTTGAAGGCTTCGCTGACTGCCTCTTGCCCGATCGCGAGCTGCCTCGCGCGGACACCGACCTGGAGCGTCTCCTTGAGGCGGAGACGGATGCCTTGCGACATGCTCTCGACGAGCTCCTCGGGCTTGGGCGCCTTGACTCGGCTCTTGAAGCTGCGGGCGAATCCACCCGCGAGCGCCCTTTCGAGGCACTCCCTTCTAGCCATGACCCAGGCACCTCGCCCCGGAGCGCGCTTGCGCAGGTCATGAACGAGCTCATCATCCATCAGGATGAAGCGCTCGAGGCTCTCGGGAGCGAGGGTCTCACGACATCCCGAGCACGTGCGCTCGGATGCCTCCCTCTGCTTATGTTTCGTGCTCATCGAATGGCTACTTTCCGCAAGACATCCTCCGTGTCTGTCTGGAGCAGCGAGTTTCCCGTTCGATCCCACGGTTTCGAGCAATCATCGTTCTTCTCTCTCTCTTGCTCGAGCCATGAAATCGCGCGGTGTGCGGTCCGCTTTGGCCAAACCCGCGCCGGTTCTTCCGGTCGCGTGTTCGAGCTCGCCGCACGGTCGCGCTCTTGGCTGTTGTTACTACCCTCTATGGTGGAATTCCGCTGATGCCGGGCGTCAGCTTGCGATGCTTCGACGCCCTTAAACAAAAGCTCACTCCTCCTCAGAGGACCCCTCGACGACCCCGATGGGGCCGTGCTCATCGATGAACGCTTGCTTGCGCTCCTCGAAGTTCTCATCCGTCAACCCTTCCTCGCGCTCCAAATACTCCTTGGCCGCGTACCAAAGTTGACGTGCTTTCTTGAACGGGACGCCCACCGCATCGGCAAACGCCTGCGTGTCGTCCTGATACAAAATATGCTCGGGTGACCGATAGCCGGTCTCCCACATCTTGACCGCCGTCTTTTGACCGACGCCCTTGATCTGTTCGGTGAGTTTGGCGCGCTCTTTATCCTCGGGCGTCATCGCCTCTGGCGTTCCCGCCTTGGGACGCGCGAGGATATCGTTCGCAGCTTCGATAATACGCCCTGCGCTCTCGACGTTAAAGCCTGGAATTTGCGCGACATCCTGGTTCTCAGCCTGAGCGATGTGCTCGAGCTTGTTGTACCCCAGCGTGAACAGCGTATCGATCATGTCCTCGGTGATGCCCTCGAACTCGAGCAGGTTCTGGCGCGTCTCGGCCATCATCGCCTTGAGACGCGTCTCGCTGATGATGTCGAGGTTCCAACCCGTCAACTGCGCCGCGAGACGCACGTTCTGCCCGCCGCGACCGATCGCCAACGAGAGCTGGTCATCTGGAACAATCAATTCCATCGTCATATTCATGTCGTCGATCAAAACCTTGGCGACTTCTGCCGGGCTGATCGCGTTACACACAAAGCGCGCCGCGTCCTCGACGTAAGGCACGATGTCGATCTTCTCGCCGCGCAGCTCCTGCACGACCGCCTGCACGCGCGAGCCGCGCATACCAACGCAAGCACCCACAGGATCGACGTCCGAGTCGCGCGAGTAAACGGCGACCTTGCTGCGCACGCCAGGCTCCCTCGCCACTGCCACGATCCTCACGATCCCCTCGTGAATCTCTGGCACCTCGAGCTCGAAGAGCTCGAACAACAACTGAGGATCGGCACGCGTGATCACGACCTGCGGGTCCCTGGACGAGCGCTGCACTTCCTTGATCATCGCCTGGATGCGATCTCCAGGGCGGTAGCTCTCGCGAGGGGTTTGCTCGCGGCGAGGAAGGATGGCGTCGGTGCGCCCGAGGTCGACGATGATGTTGCCCTTCTCGAAACGACGCACGAGACCGGTGAGCATCTCGCCCAGACGATCCTTGTACTCGTTGTAGATGATGTCGCGCTCGGCCTCGCGGATACGCTGGATGATCACCTGCTTGGCCGTCTGCGCGGCGATGCGCCCGAACGTCGAGTTGTACGAGTCGAGCTTGAGCAGCTTGCCGTAGCGGTTATCCTGGAGCTTTGCCTTCTCGCGATCTTCCTCGCGGTAGAAGATTTGAAAGAGGAGCTCGTCGCCAGGCTCGGCGGCAAAGCCAGCCTCCTCGACCTCCTCCACGCTCACCTCGCGGTAAGGGTTCTCGACGAAGTCCTCGACGGTGATGATCTGGTAGAGCTCGACCTCGCCGGAGTCCTCGTTGTAGTGCGCTTCGATCTCTCGCTGAGCGCCATAGGTGCGGCGCGCCGCAGTCAGGATCGCCGACTTCAACGTCTCGACCAGGATCTCGCGTTCGATCCCCTTGTCCTTGCCGACACTATCGATGATGTGATTGAGGTTCATCTTCTAAGCGCTCCATTTCTCTATCGCCGCCCTCTTCTCCGAGCCTGGTGAACACCACCAAACCCCGAGCGCGGCCACTTCATTTCCCAGATGAAAAGTCGTACACGGTGTTCGCGCGCTTGATGGAAGCAAAGGCCACCTCGAGGCGCTCGATCGCGTCCTCGCCAGCGTCCACCTGGACGCCCGACAAGACGATCGTCTCGCCATCCTCGGAGACCTCCGTCAACTCCCCTTCGAACGCGTAGCGACCATCGATCGCATCGCGCAAGACCACGCGCACCGTCGCGCCGACAACCTGCCGGTAGTGCTTGAGCTTCTTGAGATCACGCTCGATCCCAGGGCTCGAAACCTCCAACGTGTAACGTTCGGGCACGCGCTCGTCTGCGTCGAACATCGCCTCGATGTAACGCGAGACCTCGGCGCATTGATCGATCGTGATCCCCTGACCGGGTCCAGGATTTCCCGAACGCTGCGCGTAAACGCGGATGAGCCACTGGCCCGGCGTCGAAAACTCCACGTCCACGAGATCCACGCCGACCACATCCACGGCCTCCTCGCTCCATGTCTCGATGGCGATCTTGATCTCATCGGTCAATGGTGTCGTAGGTGCCTGTGATGCGGACGCGCTGCTCGCGTCACGTCGCCTCGAATTTCTCTTGCGCTTGCTCAACCTGCTACAACTCCCGCTGCTCTCGTATCGTCCTGTCAGTCACACACACCCCTGCCAGCACACCGTCTGCCCGTGACGTGCGCCTCTCTGCGTTGGTTCCTTGTCGGTTCAACCGTCGAGAGGAGGGTGACAAACAAAAAAGTGGGCATAAGCCCACTTCCATGAAGTTCGTCGACGCCGACTACCAAGGCGGTCGGCGTTTCTGCTCGGGTAAGGGATGACAAACACCTCATCCAATACTTACCCGGGGCACTCGTGCAACCTCGAGAATCGAGAGTTGCAGGGTTTGTTCTCAAAACAGACCCGCGAGACTGATGCGAACTATAAGCAGTTCTGGCGCTCTGTCAACCCTCCTCGCCACCTCGATTTTCCCTCATCGGCACCTGACTCAATCCGCCCGCTCCATCGGCCAGAGTCAACTCCCCTCCCTCGCCAGAGGCGATCGACAGGCCACCCACCGATTCGCCGCCTCGCGCCGACCAGACCGCGATCAACTGCTCGAAGACCATCTCGCGCTCTCGCCCCAGCGCCGCGCTGTAACGCTCCATCACCTCGCGCGCAAGGCGGACCGTTCGCGCATTTCCCAGATCGAGCAACCTGTCACGCATCACGCGCGCGTCCTCGATCCTCCCCACGCGGATCGCATGCAAGATCAACTCGCACACCTCCATCTCCCTCAATGCGTCCGGGTGATGCGTGGCCAGGTTGACCACCACGCGGCAAATCTCACGCGCCATCACGATGTTGTCGAACCGGCGCGGTGTCCCACGGAGCAAACCGCGATAATCCCACTCCGTGTCATCCGCCGCCAACGCATAAAACCCCGCCATCGCCTCCTGCCTCATCAAGTGCGCGTGCTCCTTGAAGTCCTCGCAGAGGAACGCGCGCAAGAACGCCTGCCCGCGCACACGCAGGATGATATCCGCTGTCCGCGGCGCCCCCTCGATGACCACCCGGACCGAAGCATCGGGCAACCTCGCAGCGATCAACTCCCCCAACGCCTCCAGGTTCGCCGGATATGTATCCTCCATCATCAAGCCACGATCCCTCGCCGCCTGCGCGAGCACGAAGGTGTCCTCCAACAAGCCAAACAAAACCTTGGGGCTCATCTCACGAACAACCTCCTCGACCTCCTCCCAGGGGTAGGCGAGCAAGCAAACGCGGAATCGATCCGCCTGCAACGCCAACGCCTCTTCCTTTAGCGCGCGGCGCTCCTCTTCATCGCGCAACATCATGGACGCGACGCGCAGCCCGAGCACAGTCGTCGAGAGATCTCCCCCGAGCCCGCGCTCGAAGAGCAAGCGCGCGATCCCTCCTGGCTCGCCCGCGCCTCGCGCCACGGCGTCGAAGAACCGTGACATCCCGCCAAGGCCAACCTCCACATCCTGTTGACGCAACCCTCCCGTCGAGTGCGTCCACCACGCCACCAGCACATTCGCACCGTTCCAACGCAGCTTCGCTGGAATCAATGGCATGCGACCTCCGAGGATCGTTCGCATCATCTCCGGGTGCGCACCGCCAAAGAGCCCCAAAAACTCCCTGAACTCATACCGGAGGGACTCCTCCCCCAGCGAGAACACCACCGGGTCCGTCGCGCAGATCGCATACCCCTCACCATAGGCTCTGCCATGCCTCTGATCCCCGTAAGCGCTCTCCAACACCACCGTCTGGATAGGAATATGTACGACCTCCCAACCATTGAACTCGCCGCCGAGCGCGATGCGCTGGTTCACGAACACTGGCCGCTCTTCATGCCCGAGCATCACCGACTCCAGATCCTGCTCCTGCGCCGAGATCCTGATCCTCGCGCCCTGCCCAGGGATCTCGACGCTCCCATCTCCGAGCATCCTCCCACCTCGGACCATCGCGAGCTGCTTCAGGCCAGCCTCGATCACGGCCAGCTCGACGTTCGGCCCCCTCGTCCTGATCACATACAACGCGAGCTGCGCGATCCCGAACCCAGCCGCCGCCGTTCCACCCAACAAAATCAAAGCCTCGAATAACATCCGGCGTCCTCTCGATGACCTGCAAACTCCACACGATCAGTGACCAGGTGGTCCCAAATCATGCGACTCCAGCGCGAACTTCCTCCCTGGAGACCATTTGCCAGTTACATATCACCTTTTCGATTGGATCGAAGCCTGAATAGTGCTATTCAAAAACATACCCAATTTTACCCCAATCTTATCCACCATACACAAACCCAAGTTCACGACCTCACCCTTCACCTGTTCAACTTCCCCCTCCAGAATCAATAAATCATGATGCTAAACATTCGATGTGCGCTCCTCTTACTGACATCACTCGCCCTGCTCGCTTGTAGCGGCGAAGCCGATGACACTCGCCCCTCATCCTCGATGGACATGAACGCAGTCGATGCTGACGCCGAGATGCAGTTGGACATGGACGACGACCTCGCAGACATGGACTCGTCCGCGCGAGAAGACCTCGCGCCCGGATGCACCTCGGAGATGTGTCCGGGGGGCAGCATCGATAACACCCCCAAGTTCCTCTACCTCAGCCCAGGATCAGAGTTCACCTTTGACCCGTGGCTCATCGCGCCTGATGGAACGCGCGTCGAAGGCGCGGTCTTCTCCTACGAAACGACCGATCCTTTTACCGGCTCGATCAACGACACCGGGGTCCTGCGTGGAGAGTCCGAAGGGAGCGTGACCATCACGGTGAGCGCGGGTGGCCTGAGCGCCGAGAGCCGCTTCGCCGTCAGCTTCACCTCCATCAGCTACAGCTCCATCTCGGAGTGCTCGGGGAAAGTCGGCGAGACATGCCAGATCTACCTCCAGACGCTGGACGAGAACTTCGAGAAGGTCGAGGCGGAGAAGATCTGCGAGAGCGCCGACACATCGATCGCCACGGTCAGCCAGTACGATTGTCTGGTCACCTTCGTCAGCGTCGGAGAGACCACGGTCAACATGCGCGGTCGATTCGTGGGCATCGATAGTGATGTCGAGATCACCGTCACCGAGTGATTTTGCCGGAGTATGGTGCGCGCCATGAATCGCATGGCGCGCGCCCGAGAGAAAAGTCCTTGCTGACCGAGCGCGGCTCGACAAGGATGAGTGCGGCTTCGGCATTATATCACCCGATTGTTGCACCCCAAGTTACGAATGTTACGCGAACCTCACTTCACCCGTCATATCCTCTGCGCGCTCGCGTTGTGTGCAGGAGCATCGCTCGGAGAAGCGCTCGCGCTCTACGCGAGCGGCGACGCGCCCTTCTGGGCCGTGTTCGTCTTCGTGGGCGTCTGCGCGCCTGTATTATTGCTTCTGACGCCGCTGATCGCGCTCCTGACCTCGGGCGTGGCGATGCTCGTTGTTCGCGATGACCAGGACGCCACACGGCAATCTCTCGCGCACACCCTTGGTTCCTGGCTTGTTCAACCTGACGCCAAAGCGATGCGCCTTGCCCTCACCGCGCCCATGGGCGCGGTGATTTTCGTATGCCTCGTCGCAGGTGCTGCGCACCTGCTTGTTCCGAGAATTCAAAACCCATCGCTCCTCTCGGTTGCCCTTGGCCTCGCAGCGCCTGCGTGTTTGTTGCTCGCGTTGGCCGCGATGAGCTGGCCCTGGGTATTGCTCGGGGGTCTACTCGAGAGACTCACTGAAAAGGAAACCGTCGCGCGGTGGCTTCGCCCAGTGGTTCTCGTCGCGCCAGCGCTCCTCGTGGGAGTTTGCGCGCTGTGGGTCGGGCGAGAGTTTCTCGCGGCGACCCCGTGGCACCTCGCAGTGGGCGCAACAGCAGGCGCGTGCGCCGCGTTGTGTGTGGACCACCTGCTCCTCGAGTCCAGGCGCCCCGCGCTGTTTATCGGCGCTGGCGCGAGCGCGCTCGGCGCGCTCGCGGCGTTTGCCTTCTTCTTGCCAAGCTCGATGGCGCGTTGGGACACATTGCTCGATGACACGACCGCGACGGCGGCGTTGATTTTGGCGCCCGCAAAACGGGCGCTCGACGTCGATGGAGATGGCGCGATCAGCCGCTACGGCGGCATCGACTGCGCGCCGAAAGACAAGAATGTCCACCCCGGCGCGCTCGATATCCCTGGCAATGGCGTGGACGAGGACTGCTCTGGTCAGGACCTCACCTCCGTCGTCGAGCTCACGCGGGAGGACAAGCCGAGGCACCCGCTCCCCTCGGAGTGGCGCGCTCGCTTGAAGGAGAAGAAGCCAAACATCCTCGTCATCACCGTGGACGCGCTCTCGATGGAGCACACCTCGATGGGAGGCTACGAAAGAGACCTCACGCCTGCGCTCGCTGACTTCGCGAAGAAGTCACTCCTCTACGAAGACGCCTTCGCGGCAGGTCCATCTACCCGGCTCTCCTTTCCGGCGATGATGGCCTCGACCTACAACGCGCTCATGCCGCTGAAGCCGCGCAAAAAGCACCCCTACGGCTGGGACAACAGCGCGCTCACCATCGCAGAGGTCATGAAACGCGCGGGGTACAGGACCGTGTTCATCCCTGGACACAAGTACTTCGACGCGGCGAAGTGGCCAGGGTTGACGCAAGGGTTTGATCGCGTCGTAAAGCCGCCAAAGCTCGCGCACACCTCGGAGTGGTTGACCGAGCAGGCGCGAAAGGAGCTCGAGAAACGCGAGGCCGACGCGTCCGAAAAGCCGATCTTTGTCTGGGTGCACTACTACGATCCGCACAGCCCCTATCGCACTCCAGAAGGGACAAAGGAGTTCGGCAAGAAGGAGGTCGATCGCTACGACGCGGAGGTCTCGTACATGGACGCATCCTGGAAACCACTGCTCGAGCACGCGGTGAAAGAGGAGATGATCGTCGCCATGACAGCAGATCATGGCGAGGTCTTTGACAGAGAGAACACACGCCACAAGCACGGCTACACGCTCGACACGCGCGTACTGCACATCCCATTCTTGCTGCATGTCCCTGGCGCCAAGCCAAGGCGCGTCAAAGGGCTCGTATCACAGCTCGACCTGGGGACGACGCTCGCGAACCTCGTCGATGTCTCGCCCCCGACAACCTGGCTCGGCGAGAGCCTCGTGCCCACGATCTTCGGGGGCGCGCCGCCGCAGAAATCCTACGTCCTCGGGCTGTATTACTTGCCCGAGAAGACGCGCGATGGGGGCGATGGCTTTCACAAGATCTCACTGCGCACGGACAAACTTCTCTGGGTCGAGCAGGTGGCAAAACAACGCGGCGCGCTCTATGGTTGGCGAGAGGATCGGGATCACAACAAACCGCTCCAGGAGCAAGCGGCGCACAAGAATGATGGGAGCGCCATGCGCTACGCCACGCTGGAAGCCTTGGAGGATCTCAGAAGCCGCGAGCGCGGCCTGACGGAGAAGCCTGCCAAAAAGAAACCAGCGGCCAAAAAGCCAGGCAGCAAGAAGCCAGGCATCAAGCAACCAGGCGTCAAGAAGGCCCCCGTCAAGAGCGCCCGCACGGCTCCAGCCAACCAGAAGAAATCGCCCGAATGACAGGGGCGGTTCGCATCATCACTCGAGGAGCAAGACGTGCTGGCAGGAATCATCCAACTGAGCTCGACGCGCGACGTCGAACGCAACCTCCAAAAGAGCAACGAGCTCGCCGAGCAAGCCGCAAAGCAGGGAGCAAGCTGGCTGCTCTATCCCGAGAACGCGCCCTATCTCGGCAAGGATCGAGAAAAACTCTCGGTCGCCGAGCCTATCGATGGCCCCATCGTCGATGCCTACAGGGAGATCGCGAGCAAGCATGGATGCTGGGTGACGCTCGGGAGTTTCCCCGAGAAGTCCCCCTCGCCAGACCATACCTACAATACGCAACTGCTCATTCAGCCTGATGGCGAGATCGCGTCGGTGTATCGCAAGATGCACCTGTTCGATGTCGAACTGGAGGATGGAACCATCCTCGAAGAGAGCGCGTCGATCCTTGGAGGAGACGTCATCGAGACGGCGATGGTCGAAGCAGACGGGGAGTCGTTTTGCGTCGGGCTCTCGATCTGTTACGACCTGCGATTTCCCGAGTTTTACAGGGAGCTTCGCGCCAGAGGCGCGCACGTGCTGACGGTACCTGCGGCGTTCACCCTGCAGACTGGACGCGAGCACTGGCACGCGCTCTTGAGAGCGCGCGCCATCGAGAATCAATGCTACGTGCTCGCGCCGGATCAGTGGGGGTATCACTTCGCAGGGCGCGCATCGTTCGGGCAGAGCGTGGCGTATGACCCGTGGGGGAGGATGCTCGGGTGCGCGCCAGAGCGCGAGTGTGCGTTCGTCGTCGAGCTGGACATGCCCTCGCTCGAGAGTGTCCGAAAGAAGATGCCTTGCTGGACTCATCGCAAACTTCCGAGTCGCTGATGGCCGAGTTCGAGACATACTTTCGCGAGGTCCGTTCTCTGCTCCATGGCGAGCCCAACGAGCACAACTTCAAGAAATTATGCAAGCTCCTCGAGAACGCGCTCAAGGACGAGCGCGAGCGCGCAGTCAGCGAACTCGTCCCCTACGCCGAAGGGATGATGCGGCTGTGGCCGCACCGCTTGCGCAGGATGCCGCCAGCGTGGCTCAACTACATCGAGAAGCGAGCCCCCCTGCACGTGAGCGCCTTGCAACCACTCATGCGCACCATCCTGATCAGCAACCGAGCGATCTCGGCGCGGGAGCTCTCGGCGCTGCTCGACAGCGAGTTTTTCAAGCCGATCATGCGCCTCGAACTCCAGGGGCTCCATCAGGAATGGTACTCCTGGACGCGTAGCGAGACCGAGGCGAAGTTGGGCGCGATTCTCGACAACGCACACTTCTCGAACCTCGAAGAGCTCGATTTCACGCGCTTTATCAACAGCGTTGGATGCTACAAGATCCTGGCCGAGAGCGATAAAATGAGCGGCGTTCGCGTCCTCTCGCTTCGACGGAGTTTTAGATACGGCTTGAAGCAGTTGGCGAGCTCGGAGCACCTCGCGAACATCCAGGAGCTCGACCTGAGTTACATTCCCTGCGGCAGCGCTACGGACTCGGACGCGCTCCGAAGTTACATCTTCGAGCAGACGAGCAAGATGGTGAGCATCGAGCGCCTCTACTTGCGAGACTCGAACGTGAACAACGATGACCTCGAGGCGCTCGCCAGGTCCCCCTTCGTCAAAAAGCTCACGCACATCGACTTGCGAGACAACAAGCACATCACGACCAAGGGGTTGCGGGCGTTGCTCAGGGCATGTGGACCGCAACAACTACGCAGCCTCGAGTTGAGCAACACGCGTATTGGCGGAGGTGGGTTGAAGCTGTTGGCGACAAGCCACGCGCTCACGGACCTGAAGCTGCTTCGCATCTACAACGTCGGCGAGACGGAAGCTGGAGTGAGAGCGATGGCCAATTCGGAGACGCTCCCGCGCGAGTTCACCGAGCCCTTCCGCGCAGAAGGCGATGAAGAGGAAGGAGATGACGAAGACGCCTGAGCGTGCTCGATCAATGTGAAGGAAATGACACACTGGCGTCATTGATTGTACACTTGCGTGAAGGCGCGACATCTCTTTCGTGTGGGCTGTGGTCAACACGCGAAATCCTCGCTAAGAAAGAGGCGGCCAGAATCTTTTATCCGCGCGCATCATCAAGAGTGATGAGCGACCGCGCTCGCCAGAGAACACAAAGCGCGACTCACCAAGAGAGCCCATGTCTGCTGTCCTGCAAATCATCGAGATCTTGCTGCCCCTCCTCTACCTCGGGCTGACGGGGCTTTATGCGCGCAACTTCTTTAATCAGGAGCACGAGAAGAAGACGGCGCGCGCGAGCTTGTATGGTTTGCTCGGCACACACCTTGGCTACCTGACATTGCTTGGCGTCGCGCAGCACGCGTGGCCGCTCGGCTCGATGGCCGAGTTTCTATCGGTGCTCTCGGTGAGCTTGACGATCACGTATGCCATCACCGAGCGCGCAGAAGAGGACTCCAACACAGGCATGTTCTTCCTGGGGATCGCGTCGATCTTCCAGGTGTTCTCGTCCGTACTGATGGAGGATCTCGCGACCAAGACACACCCGCTCTTGTTGGAGAACCCCATTTATGGCATCCACGTCGCGTTCACGGTGCTGGGGTTCGCAGCGCTGGCCGTGGGCGCGCTCGATGCGGTGATGTATATCCTGCTCTCGCGGCAGTTGAAGTCGCGCGAACTGGGACTATTCTTTCGCCGCCTGCCGCCGCTGATACGGCTCGAGACGATGAGCCGCATCGCGACGATCACGGGCATTATCTTGCTCGGTATAGGGCTAGCGCTCGGGCACTTCGTGGCGATTTACATCCTGGAGGATTACAACCTCTGGGACCCGAAGATCGTGATCATGGATGCGGCCTGGGCTGCATATTTCGTGGGATTCCTGGTCGTGAAGTTGAGGGGACTGAGCGGAATCCGAATGGGTTATCTCTCACTGGCGGCCTATCTGGGGCTGCTGCTGATGATGATCCTGAGCAACATGCTCACCAGTTCGTTTCACTCGTTCCAACCGTGACGGGACCTTGCCATGAGCAAGATGAGCACAGAAATCGGCGCGATCTCGTTTAGCCACCAAAACACCACGTTGGCGGAGCGCGATCTTTTGGCCTTCTCCTCGAGCGAGATCGAGCAGAGCCTCGCGATCTTTCGCGACAAGCTCGGCGGCGAGGTGGGCATCCTGTCGACATGCAACCGCACCGAGTTCTACGCGAGCGGCGCTTGCGCGCCGACCTTGTGGGAGGACGTCAAGGATCTGGTCGCAGGGATCAAGGGCGTGCGCCCTACTCGTCTTCCCACGCCACATCAGTTCTACGGCGCCGAGGCCGCGCGTCATCTCTTTCGCGTTTCTGCCTCGCTGGAATCACTCGCGCTCGGCGAGGATCAGATCCTCGCGCAAGTAAAGGACGCGCACGAGCACTTGCTCGGCGCCGAAGAGAAGTCGCCCGTGCTCGACCAGCTCTTCCAGCTCGCCGTGCGCGCGGGCAAGGACGTGCGCACCAACACGACGCTGTGTCAGGGCAACGTCTCGATCAGCTCCGTTTCCGTGGAGTTGGCAAAGAAGATCTTCGGGCAGTTCAAGCGCTTTACCATCTTGCTCGTTGGCGCTGGCGAGACCGGCGTGAACGCGGGCGTGCACTTTCGAGCCGCGGGCGCGAAAGACTTTATCATCGTCAACCGCGGCCAGGAGCGCGGCGAGGCTGTCGCCGAGCAGTTTGACGGCGAGTATATGCCGCTGCACAGGTTGAGCGATGCGTGCGTGCGCGCCGATATTGTCGTCTTTGCCACGGGCGCGCAGCACCCGTTGCTCGATCTGGAGTCGATGCGAAACATCATGCGCGCAAGGCGCAACCGCCAGATCCTGCTCATCGACATCTCCAACCCGCGAAACGTCGATCCTCGCGCTGGCGAACCGGATGGGGTCTTCCTCTACAACATCGATCACCTCGAATCGATCGTTCAGGAGAACCTCCAGGAGCGCACCGATCAGATCCCGCTGGCCGAAAAGATCCTCGATGGGTACGTCGACGAATGGGACGCGTACCTGCGCGCGCGGCGGGTGACGCCGACCATCGCCGCTCTCTCCAAGCACTTCAAGTCGGTGCGGCAGCAAGAGCTGGATCACTTCCGCAACAAGATCTCTGCCGAGGAGTACGAGCTCCTCGAGGAGTTCTCCAAGCGGTTGATCAAGAAGCTGCAACACAACCCGATCATCCACCTGCGCAAGTCAGCCGCCTCGAACAAGCTGCGGAGTGAGGATCTCGACCTCGTGATCAAGCTCCATGGGTTGCTCGACGAGGACAGCTAGACAACCATCAAAAATCACTCACGAACGCCCCTTCTTGCAGTATAGGTTCCCTGTATGACTGACTCGCTCTCGCGCCTGAGAATCGGCACGCGCCGCTCCGCGCTCGCGCTCTACCAGACCAACCTCATCGCGGACCTCTTGCGCGAGGCGCACCCTGACCTGACCGTCGAGATCGTCGAGATCGACACCAAGGGGGACAAGATCCGCGACATCCCGCTGCCTGAAATCGGAGGCAAGGGTTTGTTCACTTACGAGATCGAGCAGCAGCTCCTCTCGGAGGATATCGAGCTCGCGGTGCACTCGCTCAAGGATCTCCCGAGCGACCTCGGAGAGCAGCTTATCTGGGCGGGTTCTCCCGCGCGCGCGGCGGCGACCGACGCGTTTATCTCGCGCAAATGGGATGGCATCGACGCGATCCCTGAAGGGGGCACCATCGCCACGGGCAGCGTGCGCAGGCGCGCACAAATCGCGACGTTGCGCCCCGACCTGAACTTTATCGACCTGCGCGGCAACATCGACACGCGCCTCGCCAAGCTCGAGAAGAACGGCTGGGATGGCATCATCATGGCCACCGCAGCGCTCCATCGCCTCGAGATGAGCGAGACAGTCACCGAGGAGTTGGTCCCGGAGCGCGTCGTCCCTGCCGTCGGTCAGGGCGCCATCGGCGTCGAGATCAAGGAAGGCCGCGAGGATGTGATGGCGCTGCTCTCGCACATCTTCGACGAGGAGACCACGCTCGCTGCGCGCGCAGAGCGCGCGTTCATGCGCGAGCTCGAGGGGGGCTGCTCTGTCCCCGTCGCCGGTCACGCGCAGAAACAGGACGCAGGCTGGAGCTTCCGAGGTTGGGTCGGCGCGCCGGATGGCTCGCGCCACCTGACGGACGTGCTCGAAGGAGAGGACCCCGTCGCGCTCGCGCAAGCGATGGCCAAGGACTTCATCGAGCAAGGCGCGCGCGAGATGATGAAGCCAGCGCAGTGACTCCTGTGAACGCGCGCATTTTCTACACGGGGACGCGCCCTCCGGCGCATATTCCCGAGGGGATCGAGCTGTGGCATGCGCCGATGCTCGAGGTCGAGGTGTCGAGGTTGCGCGAGGAAGATGCGCTCGAGCGCATCTTCCTCGCGCGACCTCGACGCGCGTTTGGCGTGGTGATTTATTCACGCCATGCGATCACTGCGCTCGAGCGCAGTGATTTTGACCTCTCGGGCGTGACGATTTACTGCGTGGGACAAAAAACCGCAGCGCGCGCCAGGAGCACCTTTCCCGATGCATACGTTTTGGCGGCTCCCGAAGAGGAGCAGCACTTCGAAGGGCTCGCGGCCTGGATGAGCGCGCAGGAGACCTTGCCCCCATCGATCCTCTCGCTCGGGCTCGAGGGGAAGCCGCGGCCCCTGGCCGCGGCGCTCGCGAGCCGAGAGGAGGAGGTCGAGGTCCTGGAAATCGCCGCATACCATACCACCGAAGCATCTGACCTCGACCTCCTCCTCTCGGCGAGCTCGCGCGAACCACCGGCGGATTGGGTCGTGTTGATGAGCCCGAAGGGAGCGCGCGCGTGGCGCGCGCTCGTCGGTCGCCTCGAGGCGACCGAGCAGGCGCGCTGGCTGAGTATTCCGCGCGCGGCGATCGGCGAAACCACCGCCACGGCTTGTGAATCACTCGGCCTGAGCATCGATTTCATCCCCCCCTCCCCCGATGTCACCGCGATGCTCGAAGCGCTCGCGCTCGGCCAGACGTGATGGACGATTCAACTGACCATGCTATAAGGAAGGCGCCGTGACGCGCGCGCTGAATGCGCTCTGTGTGTCATGTCCCCAAACGAACCGCTCCAGGAGAACCTTTCATGAACCATCGCGAACGCTTCCTCGCCGCGTGTCAATGCCAAGAGCTCGATCGTCCCCCCATCTGGGTCATGCGCCAGGCCGGGCGTTATCTGCCCGAGTACCGCGAGCTCAAGAAGACGAACACCTTCCATCAGCTCGTGCAGACACCGGAAAAAGCGCTCGAGGTCACGATGCAGCCCCTGCGCCGCTTTGACCTGGACGCTGCCATCCTGTTTAGCGACATCCTCGTTATCCCTGAAGCGCTCGGGCAGCCGTACCACTTCAGAGAGACGGGCGGCATCGAGATGGAGTTCCGCCTCGAGACCGATGATGACGTCGAGAAGTTGAGCAGTGATGGGATCGAGGATCGCCTCGACTACGTCTCGCAAGCGATCAAGCTCATCAAGAAGGAGCTCGACGGCGAGCGCGCGCTTATCGGCTTTGGCGGCTCGCCGTGGACGCTGGCGACCTACATGATCGAGGGGCAATCCTCCAAGGACTATATCCGCTCGAGGCAGTGGTACTATCAGCACCGCGAGCGCTTTGACGCATTGCTCGAGCGCATCACGGATGCATTGATTGCTTACTTCCGCATGCAGCTCGAGGCGGGCGTCGACGTCCTCCAGATCTTTGACAGTTGGGGTGGCGTGCTCCCCGGCCACCACTTCGAGGATGCCTCGGTGAAGTGGATGAAGAAGATCGTGGACGCGGTCGGTGGCGAGGTTCCCATGATCGTGTTCTCGAAGGGGATGCAGGATTATGGTGAGTTGCTCTCGGGCACGGGCGCGAACGTCCTGGGCGTGACGTGGACGGCGGACTTGCGCAAGGTGCGCGACTCGCTCCCCGAGAACGTCGGCGTTCAAGGAAACCTCGACCCTGTGTTGATGAGCACCACGCCAGAGCTCGTCGAGCAGGAAGCAAAGCGCCTCCTCGAAGAGATGCGTGGCACCAAGGGGTGGATCTTTAACCTCGGTCACGGCATCCAGCCCTCGGCAAAGCCTGAGAACATGGCGAAGCTGGTCGAGACCGTCTCGAACTGGAAGTGGTGAGAGCGAGAGGAGCGAGGCGATGCCACGGACTGCCAAACATCCCGGCGAACTCAGGGTCTGCGTGATCGGCGCTGGCGTCGGAGGTTTGACCACGGCGATGCGTTTGCAAAAGCGCGGGTTTATGGTCGACCTGTTCGAAGCCAGCGATCGCACCGGCGGCAACATCAGCACGGTCAAGGAGGCGGGCTACCATATGGAGCTCGGCCCGAACACGGTGCCTGATCGCGGCGGCGTGATCTCGCGACTGATCGAGGAGCTCGATCTCGAGGAGCAACGCCAGGCGCCAAACAACACGGCGAAGAAGCGCTACATCGTGCGCGATGGCAAACCTCACGCGCTGCCGCAAAGCCTCGGAGAGTTCGCGCGCACGCCGCTGTTTTCGGCGGCCGCGAAGTTGCGCCTGTTCGCCGAGCCGCTTATCCCCTCCTCCGAGGATGAGCCCGAAGATGCGTATGATGAGAGCCTCTACAACCTGGCAAAGCGACGCCTGGGTGAGGAGCTCGCGAACTATGCGCTCGACCCCTTTATCGCGGGCACCTACGCCGGTGATCCGAGGAAGCTCTCGTCACACCATGTCCTGAAACGCTTGCAAGAACTCGAGCGCGAGTACGGCTCGTTGATTTTGGGTGGCGTGCGCGCGGCGATGGCATCGCGCGACAAGAAGAAACAGCAACCGGAGCGCAAGGAAGAAGGAAGCGGCGAGCTGGTCAACTTTCATGGCGGCGTCCAGACGTTGACGGATGCGCTCACGGAGGCGTTGAACGAAGGTTCGCTGCGATACAACCGCCCCGTCGAGCGCGTGCGGCACCTTGGCGAGCGAGGCTTCGAGGTCACCGCAAAAGGGCTCGAGCCGCAAGCTTATGACGCGGTGGTGATGGGGTTGCAGGCGACCTCCTTCGAACACATCGAGCTGTTGGACGCGCGCAGAGAGCGCGTGGACACGACGCCAATTCACACCGTCACGCATCCTCCGGTGACGATGATGGGGTTCGGGTTTCGCAGATCGCAAATCGACCACCCGCTTGATGGCTTCGGAATGCTGGTGCCATCGGCGGAGCCATTCTCGATCCTCGGCGCGGTTTTTAGCTCGACGGTTTTCGCGAACCGCGCGCCGGATGATCACGTGTTGATGATGGTCTTTTTGGGAGGTCGCACGCCAGAAGATGCGCTCTTGCCGGAGAGCCAGCAGATCGAGTTGGCGATGAAGGATTTAAAGCAACTGCTCGGCGTGCGCGGTATTCCGGCGCACGTGCGAAGCAAAACATGGGCACAGAGCATCCCACAGTACGAGGTTGGCTACGGGCGCGTGCTCGCGCGCGCTGAAGAGATCGAGAAATCACTGCCAGGGCTTTACATGATGGGCACCTGGCGCGATGGCATCAGCGTGGCGGATGTGGTCCGTCATGCAGAAGAGGTCTCGAATCAGGTCAAGCGCTACCTCTACCCATAACCAGTTCTTATCCAGTGTGGCATGAGGTCGCCTTCACGGCGCCCTCATCGGAACCTTTGACACGGGGAGATCCTCCCATGAACAAACCAGCGACCAAATCCAACAAGGGCGTCCTGCTGCTCAACCTGGGCTCACCGGACTCGACCGACACGCAAGACGTGCGAAAGTACCTGCGCGAGTTCCTCTCGGACCCACGCGTCATCGACGCGCCCGCGCCTGTGCGCCAGACGATCCTCAACCTGTTCATCCTCCCCTTCCGCCCTCGCCAGAGCGCGGAAGCCTACGAGAAGATCTGGACGGACGAGGGGTCACCGCTGATCGTCACGAGCTATCAGGTCACAGACCTGCTCGGTGAGCGCGTGGACATCCCGGTAGAGTTGGGAATGCGGTATGGGAGCCCGTCGACCGAGGATGCGATCCGCAGGTTGAAGGGGCGCGGCATCAACGACCTGCTTATCATCCCGCTCTACCCGCACTACGCGATGTCGAGTTACGAGACGGCGGTCGCCAAGGCGCAGGAGGTCATCGAGCAGATCGCTCCCGAGATGCGCTACACCGTCCAGGCGCCCTACTACAACGACCCGGACTACATCGACGCGCTCGCCGAGGTCACGCGCGCCACGCTCGAAGAAGAGGAGTGGGATCACGTCCTCTTTAGCTACCATGGCATCCCGGAGCGTCACATTCGCAAGGGCGACCCGAGCGGCTGTTTTTGCCTGCGCTACGAGGACTGCTGCCAGCGCGAGCACCCGGCGCAAGCGATGTGCTACCGACACCAGGTCTTCAAGACGAGCAGCCTGGTCGCAGAGGTGCTCGACCTCCCCAGAGAGAAATACTCGGTGACGTTCCAATCGAGGCTTGGCAATGATCCCTGGCTAAAGCCCTTCACCGACCATGAGCTCGAGCGCTTCCCCACGCGCGGCATCAAGAAGCTCGTCGTGCTCTGCCCCGCCTTTGTCTCTGACTGCCTCGAGACGCTCGAGGAGATCGCGATGGAAGGAAAGGAGACATTCGAAGAGGCAGGTGGCAAGCATTTCGTTTATGTTCCCTGTCTCAATGATCACCCGCGTTGGATCGACGTGCTCGAGAAGTTTACCCGCACCTTCATGAACAAGGGAGGTTCGCCGGTGAAGCTCACGAGCTCGCAACAACCTGCGGCCGAGTGATTTTACAAAGCGACCCGTCGATCGCACATCCCCACGCCATAAAGCAAAGAATCGAGCAAGAGAGCCTGATATGACCCTGGAGAAGAGCAAGTCCCTCCTCGAGCGCGCGGCAAAGAGCATCCCTGGCGGCGTAAACTCGCCGGTGCGCGCATTCAAGAGCGTGGGAGGCACCCCGCCATTTATCGAGCGCGCCGAGGGCGCTTACCTCTTTGACGCCGATGGCAACCGCTACATCGACTACGTGCTGACCTGGGGTCCTGCGATCCTCGGGCACGCGCAACCCGAGGTCGTCGCCGCCGCGCAAGCAGCGGTGGCGCGAGGCTCCTCGTTTGGCGCGCCGACGGCTCAGGAGATCACGTTGGCCGAGATGATGATCGAGCGCGTCCCAGGGCTCGAGGTCACGCGCCTCGTGAACTCCGGCACGGAGGCGTGCATGAGCGCCATCCGGGTCGCGCGTGGTGTCACGGGGCGAGATAAGATTATCAAGTTCGATGGTTGCTACCATGGGCACGCCGACTCGTTCCTGGTGGGCGCAGGCTCGGGCGCGCTCACCCTCGGGGAGCCAAACTCACCAGGCGTGACAAAGGGTTGCGCCAAAGACACGCTGCTCGCCAGGTTCAACAACCCGGACAGCGTGCGCGAGCTGTTCGAGAACAACCCGGAGCAAATCGCCGCCGTCATCGTCGAGCCGATTTGCGGAAACACAGGATGCATTCCTCCGCAGGATAACTTCCTTGGCGAGCTTCGCAGCCTGTGTGACGAGTTTGGCGCGGCGTTGATTCTGGACGAGGTGATGACAGGCTTCCGCGTCGCGCGCGGCGGCGCCGCGGAGGTCTACGGTGTCACGCCAGACCTGTACTGCTTTGGCAAGGTGCTCGGTGGAGGCTTCCCTCTGGCGGCTTACGGCGGAACCTCCGAATACATGAGAAAGGTCGCGCCGGACGGCCCGATTTATCAGGCGGGGACGTTGAGCGGAAACCCCGTGGCGGTGGCCGCAGGGATCGCGACTCTGGAGCAGCTGACACCAGCGGTGTACGAGCAACTCGAGGCATCCGGGCAGCGCATGCAGGATGGAATGCAGAAGCTCATCGACGAGAAAGGCTACCCGCTGACACAACATCGCGTCGGCGCGATGTTCGGGGTGTTCTTCCACAGCGAGAACATCCGCGAGCACGAGCAGGTCAAGGGATGTGATTTCGAGAAGTTCAACGCCTTCTTCCACGGGATGCTCGATCGAGGCGTTTATCTGGCGTGCAGCCAATATGAAGCGGGCTTCCTGAGCACCGCACACACCGACGCGATCATCGACGAGACGCTCGCGGCGGCGGCGGATACGCTGGCCGAGATCTACGGCTGAGTATTCTCGGCGAAGCCAGGAAACAAAACGGGCGACCTTTTTTTCAAAAAAAGGTCGCCCGTTTTGTTTCCCGGCTTCGCGCTGTCTCGTCTTCAGAACCTGAAGAGGACCGTCGCGCCTGCGCTATCGCGTCCAAAGGAAGGCGCGATAATCAGGTTATCTCGAAGGCTCGAGGTCTCCTCGCCGTTCTTCTTGGCCGCTTCGGCCTTGCGCTGGTTGCGCTCGTCGAGGACGAGCAGCGTGACGCCAGCGATCACGGCAGCGCCCGAGATGGAGGAACCGATGATGATGCGACGGTTGATCTTCTCGGAGCTTTGCAAGACAGCCTTGCACTCGTTCTTGTCCGAGACATCCGCCGCCGCGCCGCCTGGCTCTTTTTGCAAGCGATCACAATCAGACTCGACGAAAGCGAGCTTTTCGGCGTTACCCTCGATGGGTTCGCCCATGGGACCCCCCTCGATTCGATCGCCGTAATCCTTTTCGAAGGAGTTGATCTCATTGGCGGTGTTAAGCGAGGTGACGAGCGTGACGGCGCCGCCTGCGGCGCCTGCGCCGACCAACACCCAACCGACGAGCGCCTGGTTGGAGATGCCGGACTTCTCGCCATCATTGCCGTTGTTGTTCCCGTTACCATTGCCGTTGTTATTGCCGTTGCCGTTCCCATTGGAACTTTGCGCCTTCTCCATCTCTTCGATTTGTTTGCGAACGGAGAAGAGGCGATCGATGTCATCCTGACCGGAGACAAAGTCGCCGATGCCTTCGATGGCGGCCTTGGCGGTGACGGTGTCCTCGCGCTTGAGCGCGAGCTCCGCTTCAGCGAGGCGACACTTGCTGATCACGGTCTTGGTATCCCGGATATCCTTATCGTACTGGACCTTCTGGTCCGCGCTCATGTCGGAGGTGTCGACTCCTTTCTGAGTATCGAGGAAGCTAAAGCCGGTCTTGACCGCGCTGGGGCAATCATCGGCGGTGTAATAAGCCACCATCGCGTTCTTGAGCAACACAGGCTCGGCCTTGGCCTGATAGGCCATCATAAAGGCATCGCCCGCCTTGGAGTACTCCTTGTCGCGGAAGTGTTGGGTCGCCTTTTTGACATACTCCTGCATCTGTTCAGCGTTGCCATCATCTTGACCGAACGAGGTCACAGGCGCCAACACACAAGATGCCGCGAGCAAGCATGCGATCATCCTGGCGCCGAGGCGCTGGCGAGGGGGTCGCACAAGCATGTGATCAATACGAACGTTCACTCGAATCTCCAACATCAGCCATGGTCATCACTATCGTTCAGATGTGCATGGCAACACACCGCGAGTATCGGGGTCCGTTCTACCACGCGATCTGAACAATTCACAACAAATTGCCTGCGGCACCATGGCCAAGCAAGCCATCACACCGTTCTTTACTAACTGGAAGAGCAAACCTCTTCGACCGCGGCGATCACCTTGTCCACGAGGATCACGGTCTTGAAGAAGACGATGGCAGGAGGAACCTCGTCGAGCTTGTTTCTGTCCGAGTTCAACTTCTCTCCGACCACCAAAACAAGGGGCACGCCCTCGAGCTTCTCCATGAGATCGATGCGACGCTCCAGGTAAGCCTTCCTCCAGAACCCGACGATTTCGACAAAACCGACTCTTCCGTCAGGATGCTTGAGAACATAGTCCGAAATCAAGACTTCGCCAGCGTCGAGTTCATGCAATGTCCCACGACGCTCGAGCTCCCACTCGGTCTCGATCTGAGCGAAGCGATCCTCGAACATCTTCTCCTCGTCCGAGACCCACTGCCCGCGCGCGGTGTAGTGAGAGACGAGCCCGTCCTTGTCACCGACCTCGAGGGTGTGCTCTGCGCCCTTGCTCCAGTCGAGCGTCGCGCGCATCTGCCAGGACTCGCACAACGCCAGCGCGGGGAGAAACTTCGCCATCTGGAGGCCATACTTGCGGCTCTGAGAAAAGAGCGAAGCAGGACCATCCACCTCGAGCAACCACCCCTCATCCTTTTTATAAGCGCGATGCATCAAACCAAAGAACTTGAGCGATTGGAAGATGTATCTTAGCCGATTCGGATCGCTGTCCTGGAGCTCGACCATAAGCCGCGTCGCCTTGTAGAGCACCGCCTGCGCGAGCGCGAGGTTGTAGCGATGCAGGAGCGGGAGCGGCTTGAGCTTCTTGTACTCGGTCAAAATCTGGTTCGCGTCGAGGTCCGCGTAGAGGCCATCCTCGCACCCTCGCGCTGTGATAGCGATTCGCTCGGCGGCATAAGCCAGGACCTCGGCGCGCTTCTCCTTGCTCGTGACAGGCCCGAGCTCGGTCGATGCCTCGAAGACCGCGCGGCGGATGTCGACGGGCTCGGCCTCGGCGACGGTTTCGAACGTGCTCCTGTCATAGAGGAGCTTGGCGAGCCCTCGCCAGATCAAGAAATCAGTGCCGTGCCCGATGGCTGCCTCGACCTCGTCATCGATCTCGCCGCGCGACTTCTGCACGTGCGCCTCGAAGATCGAGGTGAGTTGTTCGGCTTTCTCCCGAGCGCGCTCGCTCTCGGTGTCGAGGTAGCGCGGCTTGACCGATTGCTTGCGCACGATCACGCGCAACAAATCACTGGTAAGCATCGTGCTCTCTCCTGCGTTGGCTGACGTAGGTCTCCACGGAGTTGTCGGTGACCAACTCGTAGAGGAGCGCCTTCTTGTCCGGCGCCCTTCTGAGAATGCGGCCCAGCCGCTGCACGTGCTCGCGCACAGAACCTGAACCGCTCAGAACCACCGCGACGCGCGCCTCGGGGACATCGACCCCCTCGTTAAGGACCTTGCTCGTGGCGATGGTCTTGTATTTTCCTTCATTGAACCTGGCAAGGATCTCCTTGCGCTCCTTGACCGGCGTCTGGTGCGTGATGGTCGGGCAGAGGACCTCGCGGCTGATCTGGTAAACGGAGTCATTGTCGTTGGTAAAGATCAGGACGCGGTCATCGTGATGCTCTTCGAGCAATTCGTAGAGCTTCTCGAGTTTCTTCTCGTGCACGAGCGCGAGTTGTTTTTGAAGCCTGTACGCCTTGAACGCGGCGCGCCCTTCCTGTGACCTGGAGGTCTCTGCGAGGAAGCGCTTCCACCCATGGACGGAGCTCATGCGAATCCCGCGGATGCGGACAAACTCGCGGTATTCCTCGCGCGCCTTGGTGTAGGTCTCGACATCACCCTCGCTCATCTCGATGGCGAGCGTGCGGACCTCGTAGTCAGCGAGGATGTCGCCGGAGAGTTCCTTGATGGAGCGTCGAAAGAGGACGGGGCCAACGATCTCGTCGAGCACGGAGTGCTTGCCATCAGCGCGCTCGTATGTGGCGGTGAGCCCTAACCTGTAGGGCGCCAGCGAGGACTGCGCGATCTGTTGGTAGAGTTCGCCGGGCAAGTGATGCACCTCATCGAAGATGAGCAGCCCGAAGCGCGCGCCCAGGCGATCCATATGGATCGCGCCAGAATCATAGGTCGAGACAGTGATATCCTCGATCTCGTGGTATCCGCCGCCGAGCAACCCGATGGTGCGACCAAATGCCTTCTCGAGCACCCCGGACCACTGGTTGAGCAGATCGATAGTGGGGACAAGAATCAGGGCCGAGCGGCTGACCTCTTGAATCGCGAGCTGCGCCACGAAGGTCTTGCCAGCGCCAGTGGGGAGGATCACGACGCCGCGCTTGCCCCCCTTGTTCCATGCCTCGATGGCGCCTGATTGATGCTCGTAAGGATCGGGAGGATCGACGAGCGAGAGCGCGACCTCTTCGTAGGCGCGCGCCATATCACGCACCGACCATCCTTCGTGGACGAGCGCCGCCAGCACCTTTCGATAAAGGTAGGCGGGCGCGCGATAGAGGGAGACGCGGTCATCGTAATGAAGGAGCTCTTCACCCCAGGTCTCCAACCCCTCGACAAGAAGCGTCCCATCCTCATACCAGAGATCGAGCGTGCCCTTGCTCTCGCCCCTTGGCGAAATCACGACAGGCTCGCGCTCTGTTGGTTCCGAGATCTCTTCATCCATCACATCTCTCCTGGGCCATCCTTGCCACGGTCATACTCATAACATGACTCCAAGCCAAGGATGGCATCGCGATACGATCAGCAAAAGAACCGCACGATGGCTGGAAATAGGTCGGCGTATGGGCATGTTAAGAGAGTAAGCGAGAATTTGTGTCAGGGTTGTCTCATCAAAACAAAAAACCCCGACACAAATTCCTATCAACCATCATGGGGAAGAGGGAACATCAGGAACCCGAGCGTACGCGAGCGTCAATAACGAGGATGGTGTTACGGTGATCTGGAGCGAGCCGACCTGCTTGAAAAGCAGCGAGGCCGGCTCGTTAAAGATCACAATGGCGTCATTCCGAGGACCGAGCGCGCGAGGAATCCGAACGACCTCTCCCGACCATCGATCTGCTCCTGTGGCGTGGCCCGCTCGTTGTTGGCCCTGCCGAGGCGCCGCTGTTCTCACAGCGGCGCCTCGGCAGGGCATGGAGAGCGGCCGGACCTCGCCACGGGAGCGGAGAGGAGTCAAAGAAGATGAACATTGTCGACCGCCTCACCACGCTCGCCAAAGCCAACATCAACAACCTGCTCGCCCGCGCCGAGGACCCCGAAAAAATCCTCGACCAGCTGATCCTCGACATGCAGGCCCATTATCGGGAGACCAAGATCTCGGTCGCAGAGGCGATCGCCTCGGAGAAGCGCCTCGAGCGCCAGACAACCCAGACGCTCGTGCTCGCGCAGCAGTGGGAGAAGAAGGCGATGATGGCGGTCCGCGCGGGCCGCGATGACCTGGCAAAAGAGGCGCTGCGTCGCAAGGGGGAGCAAGACGAGCTCGCCAGCGAATACAAGATCCAGCTCGAGCTCGCCCAGGCCATGAGCGAGCAGCTCAAGGATGGACTCCGCAAGCTCGACGCGAAGATCGGCGAGGCGCGCCGCAAGCGCACACAGCTCGTGATGCGAGCCCGCCAGGTCGAAGCGATGGAGAAGATGCAAACGATCCAGGAGAACCTCTCGGATGACACCGCCTTCTCCGCGCTCGCGCGCGTCGAAGCAAAGATCGAGGAGCAAGAGGCGCGCGTCGAGGCGATGCAGGTGCTCGCCGGAGAGGAGAAATCACTCGAGCTCGACTTCGCCGAGCTCGAGTCGGAGCGCCGCGCAGATGACGCGCTCACCGCGCTCAAGGCAAAGCTCGGGATGACCCAATCGCGAGAGGAAGCTGGCACAACGACGCCAGCGTTCGTGTTTGAAGAGGAGGAAGAAGCTGCCGAGGAATCGGCGCATGTTCCTCAGCCAGCGCGTCGTCGGGCGACGCACTGATATAGCCAAAAACCAGACGGCAAGAAGCGCGGCGTGACGCGGTGGCTTTGGCCGCCGCGTCAC
>JAYZVO010000226.1:0-17202 GCA_036155555.1 Myxococcota bacterium | reverse complement strand
GGTGTAGTGTTTGAATATAGAGTTTAAAAAATTTGACCCTGTAGTCCAGTGGTTACGACGCCTGATTCTCAGTCAGGAAGCGAGGGTTCGATTCCCTCCAGGGTTATTCATTTTGTTGGATTGTTTTTAATAAGATGTCGTGCACGCCCCGTTGGTCTAGTGGTGATGATGTCCGATTGTCTCTCGGACGGCACCGGTTCGATTCCGGTACGGGGCGCTAACAGGCGGTGAACAGCCGCCTCGTGGGCCTGTAGTCCAGTGGTTACGACGCCTGGTTCTCAGTCAGGAAGCGAGGGTTCGATTCCCTTCAGGCCTACTCGTGATGCATCGCGCATCACATACATACGCCTCGTTGGTCCAACGGTAAGGATGCTCGGTTGTCTCCCGGGTGGTACCGGTTCGATTCCGGTACGAGGCGCTCACGCGGTATCACTCGTGATACCGCGTACATAAGCCCCATTGTTCTAATGGCGATGATATCCGATTGTCTCTCGGATGGTACCGGTTCGATTCCGGTATGGGGCGCTGGCCACGCGAAGCAGCGAGGATCGTTGCTTTGGTTGGCTCACATACGCCCCATTGTTCCAGTGGTAAGGATGCTCGGCTGTCTCCCGGGCGGCACCGGTTCGAATCCGGTATGGGGCGCTGGTAAGGCGCGATACTGCGCTTTGCCTGATTGGCCCTGTAGTCCAAAGGTCAGGATCTCCGGCTTTCAATCGGAGGGTGCCGGGTTCGAGTCCCGCCAGGGTCATTTTTCTTCACTTCAACAACTTCTCTCTGGGCGCGACGCGGATGATGTCTCCGCGCTGCTCGTAGCCGAGGTCGAGCGATTGCAACATCGTCAAAAAGACCTGGTCGATCGGCGCGTCACGCACCGTCAACGTGACTGTCCCCTTTACCTCGTCATCGGCGATGATGTTGACGCCGCCCTCGCTCGCGAACAATCGGAGCGCGTTGGCCACATCGACCTCGCGCATGTCGAGCGAGATCCTGTGTTTGCTCATCCCCACGACGCTCTTTGCTCGAAAGGGATCGACCACGCGCTCGGTCGGAGGTTCATCTTGCACAGGTCGGAGCACGATCGTGTGGCGAGCGTAGGGTTGCGCTGCGTCGGTCGTGCTCTCGGACACTTTCTGTGACGCTGGCGGGGGCGCGTGGAGCTCGTGTGCTTGATGGCTGTTTGCCGTCTCGCCAGCGGTCGCGCAGCCCACGAGCGCGAGGAGCGCACCTGTCACCACGATCGCTAGCACTGGTTGTGGTCGCATCCTCTTGCTCCTTTCTTCCTTCGCGATAAATCTCCACGTTTTCAGTTGTATAGCATAGCGAACGCGCGCGTTTTCTGACAGCGCCGTAGAAACTCGTGCGCTGTACGCTGTTTCGAGGTTGGCGTTCATGAGAAGGTAGCAGCGCTGAGTTTATCCCTGGCTTTAGGGTGGCCATTTTGATCGATGAAGCGCGCGTGATCGCTGATATTCAACGGGACTTGCCCACGTGGTCGCTCGCGCTGGGCGCGCTCGGGCCCTTCCTCGTCGCGGCGGGGTGGGGGAGCGCGTCGACGCTCGTGGTGGGGAGCCTTATCTCGCGGAAGTTTCGCGCGCTCGATGCCTCGGAGCATTGGACCGAGCGCGCCAGGCATTGGGAGCCGATCGTCACCACCTTTCGCACGATCACCGTCTTCTCGCTCATGATCGGTGCCGCGCTCGGGTGGTTGGTCGCAGGGCCATTCTCACTGCTCCCTGTGGAGCCGAGCGTGCTCCTTGGCGTGCTCGGAGGTTGGCTCGGCGCGTTCGCGGGCCAGCTCGTCTTCTTCCCCAGAGTCACAACGGTGACCTGGCGAGATATGCTCCGACGCAGCCTCATTTACCGGGTTTGTTTCGGGATGAGCATCCCATTTGTCATCCTGTCCATGTTTTGCATCTCCACGCAGATGACCCCTTTCAGGTGGGGCGCGATGGGGATCTTCTCTGCCTTGTATCTGTTCGCGTCGCTGTGGCCTCCGCTGAAGCTCGCGAACAAACTCGGCGCATTGCGTGTGGCGGGAGCGCGCGAGCAACAGATCCTGGCGAGCATCTCCGAGAGGTTGAATCACAAACCTCGCGGCCTCTGGCTCTTTGACGTGGGCTTCGCCAATGCCTTCGCGCTCTACTTCTCGAACAACATCGTGATGACCGATCAGCTCCTCGAGTGCGTGGACGAGCATGAGCTCGACACGATCCTCGTCCACGAGATGGCGCACCTGACCGATGGCGTCTCGAACAAGCTCGGCGCCGCATCAGGGCTGGTGGTCCTCGCGCTCATGCCTTTCCTGATAGCGACCGCCATCAACGAACTCTGGGCAGGAGGTTTGATCCTCGGGCTCATGGTCGCGTTGTTGATTTTTAACCGCCGCAGCGCGCGCCAGATGGAAGATCACGCGGACGCGACGAGCTCCGAGCATCAATTCGATGAAGGGGTCTATGCCCGCGCGCTCGAGAAGATCTACGCCTACAACCTGTTCGCGGCGGTCCGGCATAAACGCAGAGCGCACGCGCACCTCTATGATCGCATGCTCGCGGCGGGCGTCACCCCCGATTATCCTCGCCCCGAACCTCCCCCGAAGCACAATCTGCTCAATGGAGGTTATTCTTTCCTCACCTGGATGTTGCTCTGCTTTTTCGTCGTCTGCGGTGTCTTCGCCGAGGACGGATGGAACATCTCGAACCATGCGCGCGTCGCCGCTGGAATTCTTGGAGGTTCTCCAAAGATCGCCGAGCGCATCTCCTACAATTACGCAGAGCAGGGGGATACAAAGCCTGCCTTGTTATATGCGGAGGGGATGGTGATCGCGGATGATGCTTCGCTGCTTTCCCTGCTTCATCTGGCCTCGCGCGAGTGCGAGGCGGGTTTGAAGGAGGAGGCAAACAAGACCTACGAGCGCGCCCTGAAGGTCTCGAAGCAACCCGAAAATATCGGGGCCCTGGAGGACCCCGAGCGCTTCGAGTCTGCGTATCGCCATTACCTCGATGCGGTCCTCCCCGAGTGCGAGGTGGCGCCTCAGTAGGAGTTGTGGCCGAGCTCGACCTTGCCGCGGAACACCCAGTAGATGATGCACGTGTAGGTGAAGACGAGCGGCGCGCCTATAAACGCGATGATCTGCATCAGGTGCAGCGTCCCGTGCGAGGAGGACGAGTTAAAGATCGTGAGGCTTTGGCCATCGGGCAGCGTCGTGAGGATGAGGTTTGGGAAGAGGGCGGCGCCAAAGAGCGTGGCGAGCGCGGCGATCGTGCAGCATGAGGAGAAGAACGCGTAGCCCGGCCTCCCCAGGTGGATGGCGCGCGGGATGTTGGCGATGGCGAGCACGTTCAGCAGCACGATCACCCAGGCGAGCGGATACTCCCTGAAGTTCTGCGTGGCGTGCGGCGCGACCTCGAAGGTCGCGATCGTCGTCAAAACGTAGCACACCAAAAAGAACCCGAAGGTGCGCCACATCCATTGATGCGCGCGCTCTTGCAGTTCTCCCTCGGTCTTTAAGTAGAGGTAGATCGTGCCGTGCATGGCGAACGTCGCCACCGCCATCGTGCCGACCATCAGCGCGTAAGGTTGCAGCAAGTCGAGCAAACCCCCGCGAAAGATAAACTTCTCATCGATGGGCAACCCCTGGATGCTGCCTCCGACGGCGACGCCAAAGATAAAGGTCGTCACCGTGCTCGCCAGGAAGAACCCGACATCCCACGCCTTGCGCCAGATCGGGTTGTCTGACTTCGAGCGAAACTCGAGCGAAACCGCGCGAAAAATCAGCCCGAACAACACCAGGTGCAGCGGCAAGTAGAACATCGAAAAGGCCGTGGCGTAAGCCTCGGGGAAGGAGGCAAAGAGCGCCCCGCCAAACACTACGAGCCAGACCTCGTTTCCATCCCAGAGCGGCCCGATGGAGTTCATCGTCAGCCTTCGCTCGTGATCGGTCTTTGCCACGAGCAAGTGCATGATCCCAACGCCCAGGTCAAAACCATCGAGGATCGCGTAACCCGCCAGGAAGAAGCCGACGGTGACAAACCAGAAGATCTGTAAGGTCTCGAATTCCATCATCGTCTCACTCCTCTTCTTCGGTCTGCGCGTTGTCTTCTTCTTCGTCGCGGATGCCGCTTAGCGAGTGCCCCTTGCCCGGCTGGCTCAGGTTTGCCGTGGCGATGAGCAGGTCCTTTCCTCCCGAGATGGGCGCGCCTCCTGCGTGGGCGACGGCGGGCTCCGGTCCATGTTGGATCTTGTGGTTGAGCACCCAGACCCAGACGACAAAGAGCATCGCGTAAATCAACCCGAACATGATGATGCTCACGAGCACGTGCTCTGCGACGACCGCTTCGCTCAGTCCATCCGAGGTGCGTAGGTGTCCGTAGACGATGAAGGGCTGACGCCCGACCTCTGCGCTGACCCAACCTGCCTGGTTCGCGATGTAAGGGCCGACCACGGCGAACACATGCGCCCAGAGCAACCAGCGCTTCTCGAACAGCGTGCCTCGCCATAAGAAGAAGCAGGAGAGCAGCGTCAGGGCGATGAAGAAGACCCCGAGGCTCACCATCACATGGTAGGTCATAAATGGCAGAAACACGGGCGGCTCGTCCTCGTCCGGGATCGTGTCGAGGCCGGGAACCGGCGTCTCGAAGTCCCCGTGAATCAGGAAGCTGAGCATGCCTGGGATGGCGACGCCGTATTTGACCTCCTGCGCCTCTTCATCGGGCCAACCGATGATGTAGAGCGGAGATGCGCCCTCGCCCGTGTGGAAGTGACCTTCGAAGGCGGCGAGCTTTGCGGGTTGGTTCTCGGCGACCATGTTGGCGTTGGAGTGCCCCGAGATGGCAATGAGCAGGCTCGACGCGGTGCCGAGCGCGAGCGCGATCTTGAAGGAGCGTTTGGCGAAGTCGAGGTGGCGCTCCTTGATGACATAGTAGGCCGAGATGCTCATCACGAAGAATGCGCCCAGGATAAACGCGCCGAGCAGTGTGTGTGACAGCCGGTCCACGGTCGAGGGGTTAAAGACCATCGCCCAGAAGTCGAGGATCTCTGCGCGAGGGCCATTGGGGCCGTTGACGATGTGGTAGCCCGCGGGGGTTTGTTGCCAGGAGTTGGCGATGATGATCCAGACCGAGGAGAAGATCGACCCGAGCGAGACCATCAGCGTCGAGAAGAAGTGCATCTTCGGGCCGACCCGGTCCCAGCCAAACACCAGGATCGCCAGGAACCCCGACTCGAGGAAGAAGGCGAACAATCCTTCCGCCGCGAGCGCCGAGCCAAAGACATCGCCCACATACCTCGAGTAGGCGGCCCAGTTGGTGCCGAACTCGAACTCCATCACGATGCCGCTGGCGACGCCCATGGCGAAGTTTACAGCGAAGACGCGTGTCCAGAAGCGCGCCATCGCCTCGTATTGTGGGTCGCGCGTCTTTAAATACATCCCCTCCATCATGACCAGCAGGACGCCCAGGCCGATCGAGAGCGGTGGGAAGATGTAGTGGAACATGATCGTGAAGGCGAACTGCAACCTCGAGAGCAGCAAAACGTCGAGTTCCATGCTTCCTCCGCTTGTATGGGGCGAGTTCGGTTCGAGTGAGAATCACTCCGACCAAAAAAAGAGCCCCTACCTCTTTGATTCAAGAGATAGGGGCGTAAGCCAAGATCCTCAACGCGTCAAGCTGTCGCGCTGCAAGAGCGCGTCGCTTGCTCGAGCCATGCAGCCTCCTCCGAGGAGAGCATCGGCGCGAGCGTCTCGCGTACGCGAACGTGGTAGGCATCGAGCCAATTTCGTTCTTGCTCGGTGAGGAGCTCGGGGAGGACGGCGCGGAGATCGATCGGCGCGAGCGTGAGCGTCTCGAAGCCCATCATCTCCGTCTCGCCGCCTTCGATCTCTGCGGCGGGCGAGACCATGATGAGGTTCTCGATGCGGATGCCGTAGGCTTCCTCTTTGTAGTAGCCGGGCTCGTTGGAGAGGATCATGCCGGGCGCGAGGTTGGTGTCGTTATTGCGCGGCGAGATGCTCTGTGGTCCTTCGTGAACGCTGAGGAAGCTGCCGACGCCGTGGCCTGTGCCGTGTGCGAAGTTCAGCCCTGCGTTCCAGAGCGCTTGCCTTGCCAGGAGATCGAGCTGTGTGCCGGTGGTCTTCTCGGGGAAGCGCGCCAGCGTGAGTTGGATCATGCCCTTGAGGACGAGCGTGAAGCGTCGCTTCATCTCGTGGCTCGGCGAGCCGATGGCGACGGTGCGTGTGATATCGGTGGTGCCGTCGCTGTACTGGCCGCCGGAGTCGATCAGGTAGAGCGTGTCGTTGGTGAAGGTTCGGTTGCTCTCGGGCGTGGCGCGGTAGTGAATGATGGCGCCGTTTGGACCAAAGCCCGAGATACTGGGGAAGCTCAACCCTCTAAAATGCTCGCCCTGTGCGCGGAAGTTCTCGAGCGCATCGGATGCCTCGATCTCGGTGAGGTTGCCTTTGGGGACGCGCGCGTCCAGCCAACAGAGAAAGCGCGTGACGGCGACGCCATCGCGGACGTGAGCATGTCTGGTGCCTTCGCGCTCGGCGGGGTTTTTCTTGGCGCGGGGGAGCTCGGTCAGGTCCTTTCCTGCGACGACCTCTGCGCCTGCGTCCTCGATCGCGCGCGAGAGCTTGAGCACACAGCTCGCGCGGTCCACGTGCACGCGCGTCTTCTTCTCGCCAGGTTCGGGGAGGTTGGCGAGCGTCGTGAGGAGATCTTCAGGAGGGAGGATCTCGACGCCATCGGCGGCGAGTTCTTCTCGAGCGCTCCGGGTGATTTTTCTGATGTCCATGAACAGCTGCACGCGCCCGTGCTCGCTGCCATCATCGACGAGCAAGGTGTAACCCAGGGGGAGCGGGGTGAAGGGGACATCACCGCCGCGAATATTGAGCAACCATGCGGTCGAGGGGGTCGCTGTAAGAAGCGTCGCGTCGAGGTGCTTGTCCCTCATTTTTTCGAGGATCTGCTGGCGCTTGTGCTGCCTGGAGACGCCCGCGAACTCGAGCGGGTGCGTGGTGACAGGCGCCAGTGGTTCTGCGGGTCGATCCTTCCAGGTCAGGTCGACGAGGTTGGTCTCGAGCGCCTGGAGTTTGACGCCAGTGTGTTCGAGCATCTTCTCGAGGTCGTTCCAGAAAGCTTGCGTGACGAGCCACGGGTCGATCCCGATGACATCCCCCTCGCTCATCGAGGCGCGCAACCAGTCGCGCAGCTTGACCTCGCCCATCACGAGCGCCTCGAGCTCCTCGGCGTTGACCTGTTGCTTGATCTGGATGGAGTAGCGCCCATCGGTGAAGACGCCGCCCCCCTCGAGCTTTACAAAGGCCATCCCCGCCGAACCTGTAAAGCCGGTGGCGTTTGCCAGGCGGTCAGCGCACGAGGGCACATACTCGCCGCGGTAGCGATCTCCGCGAGGGATGAAGAAGGCGGTGACGCCGTGCTCTTTCATCGCGGCGCGGATGGCGTTGATCCTGTCGCTCGAGCCTGGCGCTGGTGCTTCTGGTGAGGTCTCGGCGAGCGTCGCGAGGCGAGCGCGCAGCGCGTTGGCGAGCGCCTCGTCAGGGTTCGGCGCGACAAGAGACAGCCAGGCATCCTGCGCGTGCACCTCCTCGGGCGCGCCGAGGATGCCATGGAGGATCGCGTCGACCTGTTGCGGCGTGTAGCTGCTGCCGCAACGTGTGAGTGCTGCGGCTTCGATCGTCGATGAGGTTTGAGCTTGGGTCATGGCGTTCTCGTAATGGGCCAACGTGGGGTGAGTGAGGATGGAATCAATCGAGCTTGTAGTCTGAGACCACGACCTCGTAGCGGTCAAACGGGGCGTGGTTGCTCGAGTCGAGCGAGATCAGGAGCGTATCGCCTGGATCGAGCGGAGGATCATAGACTCCGTTGAGGTAGCTGTCCTCCGAGAGGATCATTTCCCCATTCTTATCATAGATGCGTTTCTCGAGCTTGACCGTACTCAATTTCTTGGTGCCCTGGTTTGTGACGGCGAGCTCGAGCGTGTGATCGACGCGGCCTGCCTTTCCATAGGTCGGCGTGTGCGAGCTATCGACGCGAGGGGTCGCCACGAGCTTGATGCCATCAGGAGGTGCGCCGATCCAACCGATCGCGAACGGCTTCTTGTCTTCGTTTGATTTTGGCACCTCGGAGGTCTTGGCGGAGACGAGCGTGATCACGATCTTTGCTGCGTCCTCGCTGATTTTGAGGCGCGTGTCAAAGTGTGTCATATCACCGGGTCGCATCGGCGGCTTGTAGCTTTGATGGATGTCCTCGGTGTCGCCATGGAGGATCTTCCCCTTGGCGTCTAGGAGGTGGATGTCCGCCTTGAGCTCCTCGATCTGTCGCGTCGAGCCATTGAGGATCGAGAAGCCGACCGAGGCTTCATCATTGTAGTGCCCATCGACAGAGGATGACTCGAGCTTCATGTTGTCGAGCGATGAGACCTTGGTGACGACCTCGATGTCGAGCTTCTCGAAGCGCTTGTAGATGGTGTCAGGCTGGTTCAAAAACTCTTGCACAGGGCTCGATGTTTTTGTGGTCGGGATTTTTGGAAGCGCGACATCGGGGGGAGGCGGCTCGGATCTGGGTTGAAGCATGATCACTGCGCCGATGGCCAGGGCAACCAGCGCCCCGGCTATGATGATCGCTGCTCTGGGATTTGGCGCGGCGCCTTCCTCGACAGAAGCGTTTGCCTTCTGCGCCGATCGCGCGATGGTCATCTGGCGGTCGAGTGATTCGAGCGCCTCGAGTGCTTGCTTGGCGTCCTCGAAGCGATCCTCGACGTTGGGGTCGAGCAGGCGATCGAGGAAGTCGCGAAGGTCCGACGAGATGTTGACGCGTTTGTGGTAGTCGAGCCGCATGCGCTGCAACGGCATCTGTGACGGGTGCACGTGCGAGAGCGCGTGCACGGCGGTCGCGCCCAGCGCGTAAAGATCTGTGGCCGGGACGCTTCGCCCCATGAACTGCTCGGGGGCCATGTATCCGCTCGTGCCCACGATCGTGGAGCCGATCATCGAGGCCGTGGTGAGCACGGCCTGAATGGCGCCAAAGTCGATGAGCGACCAGGAGCCATCTGCGCCCTGGATGATGTTCGAGGGCTTGAGGTCGCGGTGAATCACTGGAGGGTTCTTTGTCTGGAGGTAGACAAGGATCTCGAGCAAGCTCGCGAGCATCGATTTGATCTCGGCTTCTTCAAAGCGCCTGCCCGATTCGATGAGCTCTGCGAGCGTGGGGCCTTCGAGGTATTCCTGGATCAGGAGAAAGCGAGCGACCTCGGCCTCTTCCTCGTGGTAGGCGCCAAGGTAAGAGGGGATGCGCGCGTGATCGAGCTGTGAGAGGACCTCTCCCTCGCGCTCGAAGAGCTCGATCGCCTTCCAGTTCTCGAGGTGTGCGAGGTGGAGTTGTTTGACGACGACCTCGCGCTCGGTGTGTTCGTCGAGCGCGAGGTAGGTGCGCGCCTGACCACCGGCGCCGAGCTCGCGGATGATCACATACCTCCCCGCGATCCTCTCCACCGAGGGCGCCAGCGGGTTGTCCTCTCGCTCACCGCGCAGCGCGCGCTCGGTGCGAACCTGCGCGGTGAGGAACGATCGCAGGCGCTCTTCTTCCGCGTCATCGAGGCGTCCGTTGCCGTCAAGATCATAAGAAGCGAACCGCGCTGGATCTTGTTTGATCTCATCCAGCAAGCGCTCGACCTCGGCTTCGATGCTCGTGCTCATCTTCAGGTTCTCCTTGTGCGATTTTGTGCGCCACGTCCTCTGGTTGAAAATAGAATCAGTGGAGCAACCGTCAGGATACCATCTCTTGTTTCTTTCTCCAGCCTCGGGGATGCGTGAACCGACCTGCGGTGGCCAGAACCCCGGCAGGGCACTTTTTTGCTGGCGCGCGTCGATCGAGCAGACCGGGTATCAAAAAAGTGCCCTGCCGGGGTTCTGGGCGAGGCGTATGCGTGGGTTTAAAGGGAGGTCAGGAGAGGGGCTCGAGGATGTTGACGTGACCCATCTTTCGTCCTGGGCGCAGTCCGGTCTTGCCGTAGATATGCACGCGGCGGTTGGGGAGCGCGAGCATGGCATCGCGCTCGAGGATCTCCTCGCCGAGCAGGTTGACCATGGTGGTCTTGAAGGTGGGTGAGGTGTCTCCGAGAGGGAGGCCAGCGACGGCGCGGATCTGCTGCTCGAACTGGCTGGTGATGGCGCCGTCCATGGTCCAGTGGCCGGAGTTATGGGGGCGAGGCGCGATCTCGTTGACGAGCAGGGTGCCGTGATGGGTCTGGAAGAACTCGACGGCGAACACGCCGATGTAGTCGAGTGATTCTGCGATCCGCTTCGCGATCTTGACGGCGCTCGCGGCGAGCGCCGGAGTGGTCGCGGGCGCGGGCGCGAGGGTGCGCGTGAGGATATGGTCGTCGGTGTGCTTGTTCTCGACCAGGGGATAGAAGGCGACCTGTCCTCCCTTGGCGCGCGCGGCGACGATGGAAAGCTCGCGCTCGAAGTCGACGAAGGCTTCGAGGACGGAGCGTTTTTCTCCGACATTCTTCCACGCCTGCGCGAGCCCTTTCTCGTGAGTGATTTTGACCTGACCGTGTCCATCGTAGCCGAGCGTGGCGGTCTTGAGGACAGCGGGGAAGCCGATCTCGAGGGCGGCGGCTTCGAGCTCTTCGAGCGAGGAGACCTCTTTCCAGGCGGTGGTGACGACGCCGATGTTCTGGAGCATGCTCTTTTCGAGCGCGCGATCCTGGCAGATCTTGAGCGCGCGCGCGCCCGGGTGGACGGGGCAGAGCGAGTCGAGGTGACGCACGGCGTCGATGGGGATGTTCTCGAACTCGAAGGTGATCACGTCGCACTGTGATGCGAACGAGGTCAACGCGGCGCGGTCTTCCCAGGCGCCGATGGTGACGAGATCGGTGACCTGGGTGGAGGGCGCCTTTGCCTTGGTGGTGAAGACGTGGGTGCGGTAGCCGAGGGAGGAGGCGGCCATGGCTGCCATTCTACCGAGCTGGCCTCCGCCGAGCATGCCAATGGTCGAGTGCATGGGGAGGGGGCTCATCAGTCAAGCTCGCGTGGTTGGAGTTCGACGGCGTCGCTGCGATCTTTGCGCCATTGCGTCAGGCGTTGATCGAGCGCGTCGTCCTGAAGTGCGAGGATGGAGGCGGCGAGGAGGGCGGCGTTTTTGGCGCCGGAGTCGCCGATCGAGAGCGTCCCGACGGGGACACCTCCGGGCATCTGCACGATCGAGAGGAGGCTGTCGATGCCGTTGAGCGCGCGTGATTTCACGGGCACGCCGAGGACAGGCAGGGTGGTCATGGAGGCGGCCATGCCGGGGAGATGCGCGGCGCCACCGGCGCCAGCGACGATCACTTTCAGGCCGCGCGCCTTCGCGCCGCTGGCGTAAGCGACGAGGCGATCGGGGGTGCGATGTGCGGAGACGATGCGGACTTCATGAGGGATCTCGAGCTCTTCGAGGATTTCGGTGCAGCGTTGCATCGTGGGCCAGTCGGACTGGCTCCCCATGATGACGCCGACGAGGGGAGGAGGAGAGGAGTCAGACATGATGTATCTCGCGAGCGATCGTGCTATGGGATAGGAGTGAACGTGCGCGCGGGCGGCATCATGCATGTAGGCTCGGACGGGCGTCAAGCCAACGTGATGTCAATCAAAGGGTTCAGGGAGATAGAGCATGAGTGGACGTGCCGGGACTGTGGTCGAGGAGATCGTGAGCGCGATTTGTGTCGCGATTTTCCGTGGTGAGCACAAGGTGGGGGAGAAGCTCCCGCCGTTGCGCACCCTGGCCAAGACCTATGATGTCACGCTCCCGACGATGCAGCGCGTGATCGCGCGCATGGAGGAGCTTGGCTTGATCGAGGTCCGCCAGGGGAGCGGCGTGACGGTGCTCGAGCCGCTCTCGCACGCGCACCCCTCGGCGATCCCATACTGGCTCGAGGCGTTGCGCGATGAGCCCGCCGAGGCGTCGAGGTACCTCGGCGACTTTTTGGAGCTGCGCAATGATCTGGGGTTGGCGACGTTGCTCAAGATCCGCCCGCTGTTGCAATCCTCGGAAGGGGAGCGCGTGGCGGCGGCGCTCGAGGAGTTCGCCAGGAGCGCGGCGACGATGACGCCGGAGGAAGCCTTCGAGGCGGACTTCGAGCTGATGCGCCGACTGATCGCGCTCAAGCCGCAGGTCGCCTACTCGACGATGCTCAACGTGTTGGCGAGCATCGTGCGTGGACTGCCGCAGCTCGTGGAGATGATTTATGATCAACCCGAGCGCAACGCGAAGGGTTATCAAGCGGTGCTCGCGCTCGCGCGGGACAAGAAGGTGACCGACACGGAGCTGCGCGATCAGGTGGCCAGCGTGCTCAAGGCGTTCGATATGATCACGGTCAGCAAGTTTCGCGCGCTGCTCGAGCTTGGCCTCGAGCAAGAGGGCGCATGATCGAAAACGAGACAGGCCCCCGTCCTGGTGTGGTATTTTTGTCTCGTTTTGTTTCCCGAGCTTTGATCAGGCGTCACGGGCGCCGAAAAGTTCTGGGGAGCGCGCACCACAAATTTCCCAAAAAAACGACTCGCGAGTCAGGAATCCCCGTCGGGGTAGGGCGATCGTGCCACAGGGTTGGTATGACCTGTTCGCGAGTAAATATGGGCGCTTTCGGCAGTGTGACATGGTGTCACGGTGGTGGGGACAGCTGTTCTCACTTGATTGTGGTGCTCGTGTCACAAGGGGTGTGGTATGAAAGACGCAATCATGAGATAAAGTTAGGGCACGCTTGAACAAGCCGGGACGAGGATCGAGGTCAAAGGCTGACGCCATCCCTAGATCATGTAGTACACTGTGCGATGCGAGAAAAAAAAGTGGTGCGCGCGCAAGTTCGGCACGGTCCATGCAGAAATAGGTGGCCGACGAGTTAGTTAAAGTACCGCTCACCCCCAAACATGGCGCACCTCCCCACAGGACGCCAACGCTCACAGAGGTAAGTAGAGATGAAAGACTTGTTGTTCCGCCTCCCACCCATCGCGCTCGCTGGCGCATTGGTGGTGCCGATGTCGGCGGCGGCCTTGTTGTTCGGAGTCAATGAAGCGAGCGCCTGTGGCGGCTCGCCGCCGCCCCCACAATGTGGCGTGGCGCTTAGCTGTACGCTGGCCATCGGTGACACCTTCCCCGCAGATCAGGTCAACCCGATCCCTGCAGAGATCCAGTCCTCGATGAACCTTGTCATCACCGGCAACGATCCTCGTTGCCCCGGTCAGACAGGGAACCTGAACCTCGACCTGTCGGCAGACTGTCTCGACGCCATGGGCTCGGACGCTCCCGGCGGCTCGGTCAACTTCCAGCAGTCGGGCCTTGTCAACGGCATCAACCGCCTCACCATCCCGAACTTCCAGTTCGCTGCGGGCCCCGCGCGCCGCTGCGACATCTCGGGTAACGCGAGCGTGACGTTGACCAGCGGCCAGACCGCGACGACGACCTGTTCGGATCAGTGCGTGGCGCTCGCCGAGCCCTCGCCAAACAACCCCAGCCAGCCTGGCGTCGAGCTCAAGCTCACCGACCAGAACTGGATTCCTGCTGGTAAAGCTGGCCGCGCGAGCGTCCTCAGCTACACCATCACGAACAACACCAACTCTTCCTTCGCTGGTGACTTCATCGTCGCCGCGAGGAACGCGCACCAGGGCGGCGCCACCAGCCCCGTCCCCACGCCCACGCCAGATCCTTCGCAGGTCTGTACGCAAGGCGTGAACCCACCCGCGCAGACGCAAGACTGCTCGGCGGTCCCTCGCGATCCGGTCTGTGGTTGTGACGGTAACGTCTACCAGAGCTCCTGCGCGCTCGGGAACGCGGGCGTCCAGCAGTACTCCGACGACGAGACCAGCGCGCACTGTAACCCTCCTGCGCCTGCTGGCCTCTTCTACATTCAGAAGCCGGGTGACACGAACGACAACTTCGCCATGGCGATCGAGTCGGCCACGATGGACCCCTGCCTCGAGGTTCCCGCGAACCCCGCGCAGACCACGCCAAGCGAGCAGACCGTCTCGGTCACCGTTCCTGCGGGTCAGTCCATCGACGTTCGCATCATCGTTCGCCCATGGGCGACGTGTGCGACGTGTTCGGGCAACGCGATCTCGGTCAACCTCAACGGTCAAACGCTCGCCTCTCCTTCGATCACCAACCTGTGTAACACCGCAGCGTTCGTCGTCGACCAGGAGTCCGAGGTCGAGATCGAGACCTTCGAGTGTCCTGACGATCCTGAAGACGATCCGACGGAAGTCTGCGCACCGAACGACACGTGCTGCCTGACCCCTGACGACTCGTCCTGCAGCACCACGGGTTGCTCGCCGAACGACCTCGACTGCGACGGCACCGACGATGACGTCGACCCCGATCCTAACGATGATGACACCGATGACGACGGCATCGATGACACCACCGAGATCATCGAGGGCACCGATCCTACCGACAACGATACCGACGATGACGGCATCGACGACGGCACCGAGATCATCAACGGCACCGATCCTACCGACAACGACACCGACGACGACGGCATCCTCGACGCAGATGATCCCGCGCCTACCGACGATGACGCCGACAACGACGGCATCCTCGACGGCCTGGACGACGACATCTTCGATCCAGACTCCGACAACGACGGCTTGATCGACGGTCAGGACCCAGATCCGAACAACCCCGACACCGACGGCGACGGCGTCTCCGACGGCATCGAGGACCGCTTCGGTCTCGATCCTAACGACAGCAGCGTCCCTGCAAACCCAGGCGACTACGTCGACACCGATGGCGACGGCCTCACCGACGCTGAGGAAGCAGACCTCGGGACCAACCCGAACGTCGGCGACACCGACGGCGACGGCATCCTCGACGGCCAGGAAGAGCTCATCTACGGTTCCGATCCTAGCATCGCGGACACCGATGGTGACGGCCTCCCTGATGGCGTCGAGATCAACGATCACCGCACGGACCCGACCCTCATCGACACCGATGGCGACGGGCTCCCAGACGCGGACGAGATCGCGCTCGACACCAACCCGCTCAACCCTGACTCCGACAACGACGGCTTGACCGACGGCGACGAAGTCAACATCCACGGCACCAACCCGCTTGACCGCGACACCGATGGCTCGGGCGCGCTCGACGGCGAGGAAGTCGCTGGCGGCTACAACCCCGCTGACGGCTCCGATGACCAGAACCTGCTCAACTCGCGTCTCGCTCGCGCTGGCGTCGTCCTTCGCAGCAACGACCCCGACAAGTCGGTCGAGTTGATCAAGTCCGTGACCTTGCTCGAAGGCGTCGGCGTGCGTCGCATCTACGCGAACTCGCAAACGCTCACCAGCCAGATCGGTCGTATCCACGAGACCATCGAGGTCGATCCTTCGACCGTCGAGAAGGGCCAGCCCATCAACGTCGAGGTCGCCTTCGACGCCAAGATGGCAAAGGATGGCAGCCCCTACAGCGTCTCCAAGCTCTCCATGGGCGTGAAGCAAGAGCCTTCCAACGACGGCCTCGACTTCGCTGGTACCGGCGAGCTGGAAGTTGCTTCGGCTCCTTACCAAATCTTCTCGGTCGTCTACCAGGGCTCCTTCTGGTCGCCTGACCCCGTCACCGGCGAGATGAAGCGCCTGCGCGTCGACAGCCCCTCGTTCTCCATCGAGGGTGACTCCATCCGCGTGAACTTCCGCGTCTTCGCTCCCGAGCATGACACCAGCGTCATGTACTTCATGAGCGACTTCAACAGCAGCGAGCGCGCTGACTTCGAGGACGCTTGTAACGACGGCATGGACGACGACAACGACGGCGCCATCGACTGCGCTGACATCGACTGCGGCTGCGAAGGCGGCGGCACCGAGATCTGCGGCAACGGCTTCGATGACGACGGCAACGGCCTCACTGACTGCGAAGACGCCGCGATCTGTGGCAACACGCCGGCATGTCAGCCTGCAGGCACCGAGAACTGCACGAACAACATGGACGATGACGGCGATGGCCTCATCGACGGCACCGACCCTGATTGCCAGAACAACAACCCTGGCAACAACGGGAACCCCACGACCGAGGACCCCGGTAACAACGGTGGTGGCTGTGGCTGTGGCTCCACGGGTGGTGACGCTCCGCTCGCTCCGCTCGCCCTCGTCGGTCTTGGCCTGGTGGCTCTCCGCCGCCGTCGCCGCGACTGATTCCGGCAGCAACCTGAGTAAAGGGCTGGCCTCCATGCCTTGCCCTTTGACAGGACGTACTCTTTGAAATTCCGAGGGCCCATCCGAATCACTCGGATGGGCCCTCGTTGCTTCTCCCATCTGCGCTTCTCTCGAGCTTCTCCTTGCATCCTTACAAGGAATCCTCGACTGGCGCAGGCTTCGAGGGAAGCCAAGGAGAGGCAGCGAGCCTCCTCGTTGCCTCTCCTTGGCAGCCCGCGATAGAGCGCCGCGTCAATGTGTCGCTCGATCTCGAGTTCGCTTGTGGTAAAATCGTGGCCGTTGTCGTGCCACGAGATTCTTTCCTCCCAGAGGTTTCACAATGAGGCGACTCCAACCCCTTGTCGGTTTTGCCTTGCTCCTCGCCGCGACTGCGTGCGGACCTGGCTCCGAAACAAATCCCCCGGCTGACGATGATATGGGGATGATGGAAACGACTCCCCCGGTCGAAGAGGATCACCACGCGCTCTTGCGGCAACAACTCGAGCCTTTCGAGATCGAGCCGTTGAAGATGCCTCCTGCCCAGTCAGAGGCAAAGATCGAGCTCGGGCGCGCGCTCTTCCATGATCCGATCATGAGCGGCAGCCGCGACGCCTCTTGCGTTACATGTCACCGCACCGATCAGGCCACCGTCGATCACCTCACGTTGCCCGTCGGCACCTCCGCTCGCGTCGATCCAGAGACTGGCGCGCGCACCCCTGGTCCTCAGCTCGACTTTGTCGAACGCAACGTCCCCGACCTGTTCAACCGTGGTCACGAGCAGACCGTGACGATGTTCTGGGATACGCGCCTCGAGATCGTCGAGATGGACGGAAAGACGCGCTTCCGCTTGGCTGATAAGAACGACGCCTTCTCGCCAGACAACTACCTGCGGATCATGCCCGAGGGGCTCGACAACATCCTCGCTGCGCAGAACATGCTCCCCGTGCTCAACCGCCTCGAGCTTCGAGGTTCGGTAAATTCGGTCGACTCCCTCGACCCGAACAAGCCCAACGAGCTGGCCACGGTCC
>JAYZVO010000225.1:0-17697 GCA_036155555.1 Myxococcota bacterium | reverse complement strand
GCCACTTCTTTTTTTGGCAAAGATCCAAACGGAACCTGTCCCGTTCTCACTGGGGTCATCCGTTGTGGAACAGGGGTTCTTTGGCTACCATCCGACGAAACCCTCTCTATCCATGCTGTTTTTTCGCGGCGCTCGAAGGGCGTCGCGCGAGGTTGGGTCCAGTTTAGTTCGTGCTCGAAGAGCGCGCCGCGCAGGAAGGGACGAGATCATGCACGCGAGAGTTTTCTACCGTTTCATCCTCGGGCTCCTTTTGTTTTGCGTCGTCGCGCCGTGGTCTGTAACCGCCACAGCCGAGGAGAAGCAGCTGAGCCAGGAAGAGAAGGTCGCCAAGCAAGTCGCGGGGCTGTGTGGTCCATTCGATGGCGACCTTAAAAAGGGGTGCGAGGTTGCCTGTAAGGAGGGGCAGCCGGTGAAAGAGGTATGCGTGCAGTTCCTTCGTTTTGAAGGGCGCGCCCGACTGTTGATCGAAGCGCAAGAGAAGGAGGCAAAGAGCGCGGTCGCGCTCGAAGAACGCGCGCTCGCTTCTGGCTGGAGCGCGCCCGAGGCGCTCGCGCTGCGGCGGTATGTCAATGGGGTGTATCACTGGGCCGATCCCGTGGTCGATTCTCCCAACATCATGAGCAAGCCATCGCAAGCAGCGTTTGTCGTGAACCTGTTGCAGTCTCCTGATGGCTCCGAGATCCAGAGCGGCGTGATGAGCGATGAGAAGTACGTCTCGCGTCGCGAGATGTACGAGCTGCTCCCGACGTTTATCGAGAAGGAGTTTGGCCCTCATGATCTGAACACGATGAAGGTCCACTTGCTCGGCTCGCGCTTTATGCTGGCGGCCAGCGATGAGGAGCGCGCGCTCGCGGCGCTCGACAAGGCACACGGCATCGCGGTCGCGGCAAAGATCCCGAAAGAGCACCCTTACTTTGCAGAGATCGAGGCGCGCCGCATCTTGCTTCGCTGCATCGTGGGGTGGCAGTGCGACATCGAGGTCGCGGAGAGGCACCTGGCGCATCACGAGGCTGTGTATGGACCGCTAAACCCGAGGACGTTGCGATTGCGCCGCGTCTTCGCGCGCGCGCTCGCCAACAGCGGTGAAGAGGCGCGCGCCCGCGAGGTGATGCTCTGGACATTGCGCCGCTACAAGCGCGTGCTCGGTGAGGTCGCGCCAGAGACCGCGTTTGCCTACGTCGACATGGCCGAAATCGCCATGCACAACGGAGATCATATCTTCGCCTCGGGGATGTTCGCATCAGCCGAGGTCATGATCGATCAGTACTATGGCAAGGACTCGCACGCAGCGTTCCGCTTGAGGTTTATCAACGGGAAGGAGCGCGTGAAGTTTGCCGTCGAGATGGCGGGCAAGGAAAACAATGAGCCTTACTTGAAGGAGGCCAAGGAGCATTTCAAGCAAGCGCTGAAGATCCAGCGCGTCACGTTTGGCAAGGATGACGAGTTCTGGAAGCACAGGATCTTGATCGAGCTGGCGCAACTCTATCTGGAGCAACGCGAAGCCCGGCTCGCGTTGCGCTCCGCCAAGGATGCGCTGGTGTATTTCAACAAACAGCTCGCGCAGGAGCACCCGGTGACGCTCGATGCGATCGAGCAGATGAGCCGCGTCATGATCCTGCTAAAGGGGGTGGACAAGCCTGTCGAGATCGCGTCCCTGCTGACGTTGACCAACTCCGTGCGATCCGGGCGCGCCGATCATTCGGTGTCGATGGTGGACAACACCTGGTTGCTCGCCAAGGCGGAGCGGCTCAGCGGGCTAAATAGCCTCGCGAGAACCCATATCACCCAGGCGCTCGCCATGGCGCGCGATTGGGTCTGGCGCCAGGGAGAGGTCTCGGGCAGCGGGATTCAGTCCTCTTACGCGCTGGTGAGGATGTTGAGGTTGTTTCACGATGCGCTGGCTTTCAACAAGGAGATGCCCGAGGTCGCCTTCGAGCAAGTGTTGCTTTGGCAGGGGTTGGGGATGCAGGTCGGGCGCCGCGCGAACGCGAACCGCATCGCCGCGGACAACCTTGATGGGGATGACGCGGCGTGGGTGCGCAAGTGGCGCGCGCATCGAAGCGGTGAACTGTTGCTCGGTCCCGACGCGAGGAAGGAGGCGATCTCGAGGAACGCCTCCAAAGAGATCTTCTCGACCGATGCGCCCGCGCGCCCCTCACTCGAGACGTTCTGCAAGGCGCTCCGACAGCGAGACGCGACGCTCGTCAACTATGTCGCGACGATGCGAGGGGGCACGGGCAAGGAGCGCGAAGACCTCGTCTACGCGGCGTTTGTCGTCGACAGTAAGAGCTGTGTTCCGAGGAGGTTCGATCTCGCGAAGTACCATGACGTGAATGGCGCCTTGTTGGCCTGGCGTGAGGCCGTCGAGAAGACGCAGACTTGCTACGAGAAGCGTGGCAACGCGCTGGGGTGCCTCAAGCAAATGGCCGAGGTCGACGCGCATGCGGCGAAGCTGCACGGCATCCTCTGGGCGCCGCTCGAGGGCGCGATCAAGGCGGGGGGCAAGGATCGCTTGCTCGTCGTCCCTGATGGTGAGCTCGGCGCGTTGCCGTTCGAGGGGTTGGTCGGCGCGGATAGCAAATACCTCATCGAGAAGCACGACCTGCGCTTCCTCCCTTACCCCGCCGCGCTGCTCGATCCGATGACTGGCGAGGTGTTGCCTCCCGAGAGCGCCTACAAGGGAAGACGTAAGAAGGGGAGCGCGCTGGTTCTGGGGGATATCGACTACGAGAGCGACGCGCCAGACGCGCTCAAGGCGTTCGGTGCCTGGATTCGCTGCGGCAAGAAGGGATGCGACGCGAAGATGGCCGATGTGGTGACGTCCAGGAAGCTCGCCGCGCGCGTCGCCGAGTTAACCCATGATGGCGTCCGCGGGAATGGCGCGTCGCACTGTGGCAGAGGCATCAGCTGGGCGCCGTTGCAAACCGAAGCGCGCGCGGTGGCCGAGATGCTCGGCGTGCGGTTTGGCGATCGGGTGACGCTCGTCACAGGTGATGCGGCCTACGAGCCGCTCGTCTCGGACGCTATGGAAGGCCCCGAGATCATTCACATCGCCACCCACGGGTTCTTTATCGAGGATCGTGACTGTAAGCTCGAGGTCTCGCATGGCGGAATCCTCGAGGCGTTCGAGTATGTGATCGAATTCGGAGGTCAGGTGATCGATCTGACCCGTCAGAGCGGCATCGTTTTGACGGGCGCGAGCAGGAAGGGGGAGGGGCTCCCTCCCGAAGCCGATGGTTTGCTCGATGGCTCGGAGATCCGCAAGCTCGACCTCTCGAAGGCCGAGCTTATCTCGCTCTCTGCGTGCGAGACGGGGTTGGGGCTCGCGTTCGCGGGAGATGGGGTCCACGCGCTGATGCGCGCGTTGATCGAGGCGGGCGCGAGGCGAACGATCACATCGCTCTGGCAGGTGCCAAGCCAACCTACGAGCGATCTGTTTATTCAGTTCTACGATGGGTTGTTGCACCCGAAGAAGGCAGTCGATGCCCCGGAGGCGCTGCGCGCGTCGAAGATGAAAGCGATCGAATCAGCGCGCGCCAGAGGGATAGAGAACAACGCCTTCCTCTGGGCAGGCTTCGTGCTCTATTCCGCGCCCTGATTGGTTATGGGGTTTTCGAGGCAGGCTCAGTTGCAGATTTTCCAGCCGTAGTTTCCGCCCGCAGCGTTCATGTCCACATCCTCCCAACCTTCGATGATGGCGCGTGCGCGGGGTTCTTCGCCCATGGCGCGCTTGGTGGGGATGGCGAGGTTTAGCGTGAGCGCCTCGTAGGCTTGCGCCAACCGGCGCGTGGCGAGCGTGGCGCTGCGCCGATCCATTCCCTTTTGCGACAACCTACAACCCAGGTGAGCGTTCGCGTACCAGTGATAGGCTTTCCAGTCAGTCGACTCGAAGTTGGGTGGGTGGAAGAAGTGGTAACGTAGGGTGTAGGGATCATCACCGTTTTTGGCCGAGCGCTCGTTGATACGGTGCATGATAAAGTAGGTGTTCGCGCCGCTGTAGAAGGCGCGCAACATCTCGGGGGTCAGCTTGTTCTTCGCGATCAATGCGTCAGAGAGCTCCTCCAAAACCCACCCACGCAAGCTCGCGAGCAAGGTGATCACGCGCACCGCGCGTGCGCGATCTCCGCCAGCCATCTTGACCAGCGTGTGCCACCCTCCGTGCTCGACGCCCTGGAGCTTGCGCTGCTGCTCGACCTTGAGCAAGTAGGCGTAGTAGCGCGACATGAGCTCGAGGTCTTCGGGGCGCTCGAGCATCGTGGCGATGTCGTGGCCAAACATGAGCTGCGATCCCTTGCGCAGGTTGATCGTCTCGATCATGGCCATGTATGCGCGCCTGCGCCTTGGCGGGAAGGAGGTCGTGACGTTCCCGAATAGCTTCAAGAAGAACGCCAGGCTCATCTCCGGTGCTTCGAAGAAGTTCCCCGAAGTGCGCGGTGGCCGGTGATCCAGTCCACGCGCCCAGGCGATCTTGTCACGCGCGATCTCGAGGAACTCCAGCTCGTAGAAGTGATCCCTGTACTTGAGCGCGTCGGCGACCTCCATCCCGGTGCGGTCGATCATGCGGTTCCAGTACATATATTCGAGCAGGAACGCGGCGCGGTAGAGCGACCCGCGCGAGTAGTTGCAGTGCTCGACCAGCGTGATCAATTCGGGGATGAACAGCGGACGGTTGCCTTGCTCGTTCTCCTTCGAGCTGTACCAGATCGCTTTCCAGGTGGGGACGGCAGTGCTGATAAACAGCGTGGTGCCGAGCGAGTCCATCGTCTCGAAGTCCTGACAAAAGTCGAGGCGTTCGAGGTCGAGGCGCTCGAGCAACGCGACGCGCTCGGAGGTCGGGAGCCTCGCGTCCGAGAGGGTGTCGAGGATCGTCTTCTCGCGCGCGTTGAACTCTTCGACGAGCGCGCTCCAACGATCCTCGCCGGGCTGCTCGCCCGCTGTGGGCGTTTCGATCTTGGTGATCGGTCCACCGTCCGTATGCGGCAAAGGCTGCGTGCTCGCCGTCAGGTTGCCTGCGCGTGAGGGCGCCTGCGCGCTGGCGATGCTGGGGGCAGCAATCAGCGCGAGAAGCAGCGTGAACGCGATGAGCTTGCAGGTGGACATGAGTGCTCCAAGATCCAATTAAAAACGTCGCTCGATCCCAGTGGTCAAAAACAGCAGCTTGTCCCTCCCTGTCACGTATCCAAGCGGCTGCCAGTGTCCCGAGGCGTTCACGATCATCCAACGCCAACGCGGTCCCTGGTTGACCGACTTACGATACGTCACCTCGCCGGTGACCGGATCAGTCCTCGGAATCAGACGGTAGAGAGGCTCGCGGGTGATGTCCAGATAGAGCCCCAACGCGCCATGCAACATGACTTGCTGACGCACCCCGATGCCGGGGGTGTCACCGAAGAGTCCGAAGATGGCGCTATAGCAGGCTTTTTGCCATGCTCGCAACGAGAGACGTTCGAAAATGTCCACCTGCTGATCGAGCCTCGCGTGGAGTGAGAGGCCAAGCCCCATCGCATCCTCCACGGCGGTGAACTGCTCGCGGTACCAGTTGAAGTTCCCGTCAAAGCCCACATGCGCGATGATCCAATTCCTGCTCTCTTTCTTCCCGACCAGCGCGAGCGGCATCGAGAGCCCGCCGAGCTCGACCCCGAGTGGCATCCCTTCATCCAGGTTGCGCTTGACGCCGAGCAGGCGCATATGGGGCCACCTGAGCAACGCGATGTAAGCGCGATCGAGACCCACCGAGTCAAACGCATCGTCGGTCCCCAGGCTCAACGCGATGTGGGTCCCATTGAGACGCCCTCCGCCGGGCAGCGGCAAGAGGTTGATGTCCACGCTCGACTCCAACCTGTGGCGCCCCTGAGTCCCGGAGCCTGCGCGCACCATGAAGCCTTCGTGCAGTGGCTCGTCGGCCATTGCCATTGTGGGAAGCGCGAAACAGAGGAGCGCCGATAATAAGGCTAGAAAGTGGTTTGTTTTGGGGGACACCGGCGAGGCTCTGTGGGGCTAAAGATCGGGTTCTCATGGCGTATCACACGCGAAGAGTCAGCACGGTGTACACAACAGGGGATGAGGTCGCAAGGAATCGGTCACTGATGTTGATAGAAGTAGACGACTTCCTTCAGGGCGGCCAACAGAGGATCGGTCTGCGCCTCGATCAGGTTGGTGATCGCAGGTCCGGCGAACCTCCCGTAGTCATGTCCTTTCTTCATCCTGCCGCTGGCGACGACGTGCAATTTGCCCGTCTCGTTGTGTTCACGAACACAGAGCGTGACGGTGAAGATGGAGACATTCGCGGCGACGAGGTTGTCCGAATCACCCATGTTTACCTTGATCTTGTATGCCTTGCTGTCTGGCCACCGCTTGCATCCCTTGGCCTGTTTTTGCGTGTAGATGTCTGCCTTGACCGTGGCGGTGTGCTTGACAAAGCCGATGCCACGCGTCGCTCGAAAGACCACGCGAGGGACTCCCCTGGGGCCTTGTTTGATGACGCGAAGATCGGAGATGTCTGCGCCATCAGGTCGGAACGCATAGGAGAGCTTGATCAGATCATCGAGCGCATCCTCGAGCGAGTCGAGCGGCCTGTCTCCGCTTATGCTGAACTGGATCGCGTCGAATTGAATCCAATCCTCTGCGGCTGCCGTCGATGGGACGAGCGTGAATAACAGCAGAATCGACGCGGTCAAGACCGCGCTCAGCATGTACCTCATTTGGGTCATCATGAAGCCACCTCTAACGAGCCCGAGTGCGCTGTGCGTCCCTTCTGACCTTGCAGGTCACGTCTCTATTCAAAAGAACCTCGAAAAAGTCTCTTTCTCCTACCATCGATACGCGCGAGGCAGAAAGAGAGAGCAGCGCTCTCACAGACATCACCTTTTCTTTACCTGGCAACCTGTGCCCGAGAGATCCGATGCGTTCAGGTGTGTCGCGAAGGCGCCGCCGTTTTGTTCACGTTTCTTTCAAAATCGTGCAACGCAACAGATGAAGTCGTGCGTGAGTGTCACGAGGTGCTGGTTCGATGTACCCACCGCGCGCGTGTCGCGCTTCTGCTCTTGATATCTGTTCGGCACGCCATCGGCTCGTTGTTGTTGTTTGGAGGAGGAGTATGGCAGATGGCGTCGTGCTTGGGAATGTCATCGACCTCACACCAGAGATCTGTTTACGACGCACACAACTTTCATGGTTGCTCGTGCATCTGTTAACAAGAAGAGGAGTGGAGCGTCAGATGCGATGGGGGCATCCTTTGAACGCTGGCGTCACGAGCGTCGTTTTAACTTCATGGAGAAGAGATGGTTTCTGCAAAATCGAACCTGGCTGTGTGTCTCGCGTTGATGATGTCCTCGAGCTTCGGTTGCAAGAGCGGCGGGGCGGTCGAGGATGATCCTGGCGCCCAGACAGGCGCAAGCGATACGAGCGCCCAAACCGCAGCAAAGGAAACGAGCGCGGAGAGCGCCCCGAAAGAAGACGCGCCCGCGGGCGCGCCCAATGAGATCCTCGCCGAGGATGGCGTAATCAAGGTCACGCCGTTCGGGCACGGGAGCTTGATGCTCACGTACCAGGACAAAAACATCTACATCGACCCTGTCGCTGCCGAGCTTCCCGAGGGGGATCTTGTCAAAGCTGACATCGTGCTCGTCACACACATTCATGGCGATCACCTCGACCCCGCAGCCATCGCGCGCGTGCGCGGCGATGGGGCGCCGGTGATTTCGCCAGCGAGCGTCGCAGAGAAGGCAGGCGCAGATCTTCCCGAACCTACACTCATGGCCAATGGCGAGAAGAAGACCTTCCTCGATGGGTTTGTCGAGGTTGAGGCGATCGCCATGTACAACCTCGTGCGCAAGCGTGACAACGGCGAGTTCTTTCACCCCAAGGGGAGGGGCAACGGGTATGTGTTGACCCTTGGTGGGAAGCGGATTTACATCTCCGGCGACACCGAGTGCACGCCCGAGATGAAGGCGCTCGAAAACATCGACGCCGCCTTCGTATGCATGAACCTCCCTTACACCATGACCGTCGAAGAGGCTGGTGGCTGCCTGGCCGAGTTCACCCCCAAAGTCGCCTATCCTTACCACCACCGAGAGCAAGACCCGAGCAAGCTCACGGGCATGTTGCAAGGCAAGGACGTCAAGGTCACCATCCTCGATTGGTACAGCGAGAAGTGAGGATGACATGAGCCAGAAGGAGCCACTCCCCACCCGCGAGACCTTTCGACACTTTGTCGAAATTCCCACCCGCTGGATGGACAACGATGTCTATGGTCACGTCAACAACGTGGTCTATTACTCCTACTTCGACACGGCCGTGAACACGCACCTGATCCAACAGGGCGGCCTCGATATACGCGAGTCTCCTGTGATCGGTGTCGTGGTCGAGACGCTCTGCCAGTTTCACAAGGAGCTCTCGTTTCCCGAGGTGATCGAGGCCGGGATCGCTGTCGAGCGACTGGGGCGCACCAGCGTCAAGTACACCATCGGCCTCTTTCGAGAGGATGATCCTGAACCCGCCGCGACAGGGCACTTCGTGCACGTCTATATCGATCGCATCACGCGCCAGCCTGTCCCCGTACCCGACACCATCCGCGCCGCGCTCGAGCCCCTGGTACTCGCCTGACCTGTGCCTCGGCGCGTCGAAGCGAGCAAACAACGAGGAGTGGGCCAGCGCCGCAGCGCTGGCCCTCTCCTCGTTGAGAGTTGACATCGCCCAGGGGGATGAAAAGACTGCATGGCGTGAGAACCCCTTCCTCATCAAAAAAGTTCAAGGAGTGACTCTTGATGAAGCTCGAGAGATGGCGTCAACTCGCCGCGTTGTGTTGTTTGTTGTTTGTTTTTGCCTGTGACCGTGGCGCGCAACCTCGCCAGGAGCAAAACGTCACGCAAGCCTCTTCGAATCCTGCCGCGCCACTCGACGGCACGAGCGCTACTCCCGCGAAAGCGGGCCAGGTGGACCCCGCGAATCGCGAGAAGATCCTCTCGATGCTTACAGGCTTCGAGCATGTCCCGAGCGCAGAGGATCTTTACGCGGTCGAACCAGACAGGGACAACCTGCGCGCCACATTGCTCGACATCTACCGTGACAAGAGCGCCAAAAAGGGCGCGCGCCAGCGGGCCTTGACGCTGATGCGGCACGTCCCCGGAGATGCGACGCTGCGTGCTTACGAAGAGATCCTGACCTCATCGTCGACCCCTGACGCCGATCGCCGCGCTGCCATCAAGGCTTATGGCGCGTGCGCGGGTGAAAAGGGCGAGGTCACATTGACCGAGCTGCTCGGGCATTCGGACGCGCACACGCGCGCAGCGGCAGCGGTCGAACTCGGCGAGCTCGGCACACCGGGCGCGAAGGGCGCGCTCGAAGCTCGGGCAAAGGTCGAGCCTGTCGCGCACGTGCGCGTGCGCATCGGCAAGGCGCTCGGTCGCGACATCGGGCCAGCCCCCACGTCTGGCTCTGATCAGGAGGCGCCACAATGACTCGCGCTCCCAAACTTCGTTCGGCTCGCGACCTCTCGATCCTTGCCTTCTTGCTCTTGATGACAGGTTGGTCCATCGCTTGCGGAGGACCTGTCGATGAGAGCAACAACAGCGGCGACTGCGCTGACATTTGCGCTGCAGGTACCATCTGCCAAAACGGCGCATGTGTTCCCGCAGGCGGGAACATGACCTCGCCACCCGCGAACATGACGACCCCTGCTGGCAACACATCGGCCAACAACGCGGCTTCAGGCGCGGCCGTGGGCGCGTCCTGCGCGACCCGCGCCGAGTGCGCGACCGACCTGTGCCTCAATGACGAGGATATTCCGGGCGGGTATTGCTCCAAGGTTTGCGCCACGGGGCTTCCTGGCGCCGATGATCGCTGCCCCACAGGTTCGACCTGCATTCCGCTCGAGGGTGGAACCTCGATTTGTTTGCAAACATGCGCCTCGCAAGGAGATTGCCGCGACGGCTACGCGTGCGACCTGGCTGGCTCTCAGCAGGTTTGTTTGCCTGCTTGCCAGTCCGACGAGGATTGCCCGCTCGACTCGGTGTGCAACCTGACCTCGGGTGTTTGCACCGAGGCCGCAGCAGGAGCCGGGCGTATCGGCGGCTCCTGCTCGATGGATGGCGATTGCTCGAGCGGTGTGTGCTTCGATGAGTCGCAAACAGACTGGCCGGGCGGGAGCTGCGTCGGCGGCTGTGACCAGGTCTCTGGCGAGTTTTGCGATGGCTCGAACCCCTCTTCGGGGCTTTGCCTCGAGCTCGAGGATGGGAACATCTGCTTGCCTTCGTGCCGCTCGGGCGTGGATTGCCGCGATGGCTACGCTTGCTCGGCGGATATCGCCGCCACAAACGAGCAGGGGTATGGGTTCTGTATCCCGAGCTGTGAGTACTTTGGTTGTGATCCTGGCCAGTATTGCGACGTGACTGGCTTCTGTGAGGACGAGGTAGCCGAGGCAAACACCTACGTCGAGACGACCTCGCTCGGTGTCTACGAGCTCGACAGCCAGAGCTACTACACGCTCGATTTCGACATCCCTTCGGACGCCTCGAGCTTCACCATCACGCTCGATTCAGATGGGGATCTCGGCGCCATCGATGGCCTGCGAGGACCAAACGGGGAGGTCTTGCATGACTACGCAGATCCGCTCTCCTCGAAGATGAAGTACTTCGACGGGGACGATAACCCGTTTAGCCTGATCTATCCGAACGCGCCTTCGCTCAACCTCCCGGCGGGGACTTACGAGGTCGATGTCGCGGCCTATGGTCCAGGCAACGTCGAGGTCATCTTGCACATCAAGCGCGGTGATCCTCCACGCGCAGGCGCGCTCCCGCTGACCCTCTGGTTCACCTCGAACGCTTATTTCAACGCCGCGAGCGCGCAGAATGATCCCGAATTCCAGGCCGCCGTCGCGAGGATGCAGCAGATCTACCTCGCGGCCAATATCGACCTCTCGCCGATCGTCTATCGCGACGTCGCCGAACCTGCGGCGTCACTCTACTCGGTCGCAGATCTGGGGACCGCGACGGTGGGAGAGATCGTCTACGAATCCTTTGGCGGGTCACGACCCGAAGGCGCGAACATCGTCTTCGTCGAGCAGTTCTTGACCGAGGATGGTGATGGACTTTACGGCGTCTCCGCAGGTCTCCCCGGTCCACCATCATCGAATGGTTCGAACACGCTCGGCGTGCTCGTGGGGCTCGACATCCACTTCTATGAAGAGGGTGGGCTCGATACGATCGAGCTTGGCGCGACCATGGCGCACGAACTCGGCCACTACCTCGGGCTGTTCCACATCTCCGAATCAGACGGCGCCTCGCACGATCCTCTCTCGGATACGCCGGAGTGTTATATCCGCAGTGACGCGGATGATAGCGGCAGCCTGAGCGCGGATGAATGCGGTGAGCCATCGGCCAGGAACGTGATGTTCTGGACATCGGCCTATGGGTATGATCAGGACCAACTCAGCACCGCGCAAGAGTGGGTGCTCCAACGCAATCCAGCCATCCTCCCCTGATATATTGCGCTCCCCTGTGCACACCTCGAGTACGATCTCTTTGGCGGATCGGTTGGAGGTGTGGTGCGAGCAGCTAAAATACAAACCACGGTGATTGTATTCTGTTGCTTCACAGGGGAAGAAGATATGTCCAGGTCCAAATCAATCCTGCTCCCATTCGCGCTGCTCTTTTCCACCGCTTGCGGAGGCTGCGGCCCTGGCGAAGCCGGGGACCCTTGCGATCCCGATCGCGCCGATGCTTGCGTCGAGGGGCTGGTGTGTGCCGAGGAGGCCGCTGGCAGCAGTGACTTCATCTGCCAGATCCCCGTGGGAGGGTCATGCGATCCGACCGCGGAAGAGGATTATTGCTATTACGGCTCCGCTTGCTTCGAGGTCGAAGGTGGCGAGGAGACCGATGGCGAGTGCTTGCTCGATCGAGGAGGGGCGTGCGAGTCCGAGGATCAGTGCGCGCCGGGGTTGACCTGCGCCGAGGTGCAGGGGGGCGAGGAGACTTGCTTCGAGGAGGTGCGGATCGCAGGCGCGGTGCTCGATGCCACGGATCGCTCGAGCATCGAAGGGGCGCATGTGATCGCCAGCGATGAGCTCGCGACGGTGTTTACCGACGTCGCGATCACCGACGCAGATGGAAACTACTCCATCGCTGTCCCGGCGGTGCGAGACAGCGATGGTGCTCCCGTGAGCCAGTTCTACAAACTGCGCGCGAGCGCGCAGGATTACCAGACGTTCCCTGGCGGATTGCGCACCGCGCTCCCCATCGATCTGGGGACCGCTGCTCTCGATGATGAAGCGGATGCCTATGTGATCCAGAGCACATTGACCGAGATCTTGCTCATCCCGCTCCCCGAGAACCGACGCGGGTTGCCCTCCATCAGCGGTTCGCTCTCACCTGGCGAGAAAGGGGCCGGTGTTCTTGTCGTCGCGGAAGGTGGCGGTGGCGGATACAGCGCCTTGAGTGATGCTGCGGGCAACTTCACCATCTTCAATGTCCCGAGCGGCGCCTACGAGGTGCGTGGCTACATCGCGGGTGTGCAGTTTGCACCCGAGAGCGTGGATATTGCTGACGAGGATCTCACGGGCGTGGTCCTCGAGGAGTCCTCCGAAGGGCTCGCCACGCTGACGGGGGATGTCAGCATCGTGAACGCGCCTGGCGGGAGCGTGACCTCGGTCGTGCTCGTGGTAGACTCGACCTTTAGCGAGACCTTCGTGCGCGGTGAGATCCCCACGGGACTCAGAGCACCCCGATACGGTTCGCCTGATGTGAGCGGCTCCTGGCGTATCGAGGGCGTGCCTGCGGGGGATTACGTCGTGCTCGCTGCGTTCGAAAACGATGACCTGGTGCGCGATCCTGACACCAATATCGCTGGCACGAGCATCGTTCGCATCACCGTCGCTCCTGGAAGCGACGAGGTGTCGGTCGGTGAGAACTTCAAGATCACAGAGGCGCTGGCTGTCGAGGGGCCAGGCGCGAACGACGCCGAGGCCGTGACCGAGGCGCCCACGCTCCGATGGCAAGACGACAGCAGCGAGGATTACTACGAGGTCAAGGTCTACAACGCCTACGGTGAGTTGGTCTGGGAGCAGCAGGTCGATCGAAGCCAGAAAGACACGGTCTCTACACCTTATGGCGGACCGCTCGAGGACGGGATGTACTACCAGTTCAGGGCGACCTCCTGGCGTGCTCCTGGCGGAAAAGATCCCGCGCCTATTTCGACCACCGAAGACCTTCGCGGCGTCTTCTTCAAACCTGCGCCCGAGTGACTTGAGCACTGGCTGTGATTCCTTATCTTGAACTCTGTCAGGTCGGTTTACACCATCGACAAGCCAAGCCGGAGTTCATGCATGGATCACGAGCGCACAATACTCGATCGACGAACCTTCCTCGCGGGGAGCGCCGTGGCGTTGGCCAGCGCCGCGCTCCCCGCCGAGGTCTTCGCAGATGGTCCCCTTCGCTACATCACCAAAACCATCCCCTCGACCGGTGTCCGGGTTCCTGTGATAGGGATGGGCACCTGGATCACGTTCAATGTTGGCGCCGACAAAGCGCGCCGAGATGCTCGCGCCGAGGTCTTGCGCGCCTTCTTCGGGAGCGGCGGCGGTGTGGTGGACTCCTCGCCGATGTATGGTTCGTCTCAAGAGGTGCTCGGGTATGCTCTGAACAAGATCGGTCGACCCAGGACGCTCTTCGCCGCAGACAAGATCTGGACGCGCGATGGCGATGACACGCTCGAGCAGCTCGCCGAGTCCCGATCACACTGGGACATTCCTCGCTTTGACTTGATGCAGGTCCACAACCTCCTCTCCTGGGAAGAGCACTTGCCAAAGCTCAGGAGTTTGCGCGCGTCGAAGAAGCTCGGACACATCGGGATCACGACCTCCCATGGTCGCCGCCACACCGAGCTCGCTGACATCATGAGAAACCACCAACTCGATGTCGTCCAGCTCACCTACAACCCCATCGATCGCGATGCCGAGGAGGTGTTGTTGCCGCTGGCGAAGGAGCGAGACATCGCCATCATCGTCAACCGCCCCTTTCGAGGAGGAGGCTTGCTCGACAAGCTCCAGCGCCACCCATTCCCCGAGTGGGCGCGTCATGAGGCCGACGCTGACAACTGGCCACAGTTCGTGCTGAAGTGGATCGTCTCTCATCCGGCGGTCACGTGCGCGATCCCGGCAACCAGCAAGGTCGCGCATATGCGAGAGAATATGGGGGCTTGTCGAGGAAAGCTCCCCGATCAGAAGACGCGCGCGAAGATGATCGCGCACATCGAGGCCTTCTGATGTTCGGGGACCTCGACACCTACAGCCTGATCGACTTCTTCCCCTTCGACGCCGAGAGTTACCTCAGCCTCTTCCGGCTCCAGAACGAGGCGTGGTGGCCATTACATATCTTCATCGCCATCGCGTTGTTTGTCCCGCTCGCGATCGTGGCGGTGTCCTGGCGAAGCGAGCAGGAGCGGATGCGATTGTACGCGGTGAGGGCGTTGCAGTTGTTTCTGGTGTTTGCGTGGGCGAGCGCCTCTGGGTTTATTCTGATTCGCTACTCGACGTTGAACTGGGCGGCGTACAACCTCGGCTTTGTCTTCTTCGGGCAGGCCATTCTCATGCTCCTGATGTCAGTGCTCGGGGCGATAGATGTCGAATCATTGCCACCCAAAGAGCGCGGGCCGACATACTGGGCCGGGGCGCTGTTCGTACTGTTCGCGCTGTTCGGTTACCCTGCGTTCGGGTTGGCCTTTGGCCATGGTTGGTCCGGCATCGAGTTCGTTGGCCTCGCGCCAGATCCCACCGCCATCGCCACGATAGGCATCATGTTGATGTGCAGGAAGCCCTACCTGTGGTTGTTGGCAGTCCCTGCCGCGTGGAGCGCGGCAGCAGGACTCACCGCGTTCGCGTTGGAGCTCGAGGTAGGGTTGTTTACCGCCGCGCTCGCTGCCATCGGCGTGAGCATCGCGGCGCTGCGTCGACTGATGCAATGGCGTGATGGCGCGACCTCGGCTGGCGTTTCCTGACAACCTCTCTTCCGAGTGCGCGCGGTGAGAGAAAGCACACAGGTCACATCAGGATGCCGTTCTCATCAGGCTCGAGCATGTCCGGGGTCTCTTCTTCGCCCAGGGCGTGCAGGAGGTTGACCTCGATCTTGCGCGAGAGCGCGCTCAGGGGGAGCGCGTTCCAGAACATGTTGAAGGGATCTTCGAGCACGCGGCCCGCCTCGCTGATGAGCGCGAAGGAGAGGCAAACGAGGACGTTGACCGGGATGGATAACCAGCCGAGCTCTTCGACGAAGATAAAGGGCAAGATGAAGCCGTAGCATCGGATCAAGATCTCGGCGATGAAACCATACCCGCGAGGCAGCGGCGTGCCCTTGATGCGCTCGCACCCTCCTTGAATATCGAGCAGTCTCGCGACCGAGTTGTCGAGCTGTTGCAACCTGTACTCGGTGAGCGCGCCGCGCTTGGCGGCGGCCACGAAGTCGCGCGTTTGTAGGTGGAGTAGGGCGTGGTTGATGTTGGACTGACCACGCATCGCCTCGAGATCCTTGCCCGCATAAAACACGAAGTCCTCGTCCTCGAAGTGATCCTGCTTTCGGAGCCCGATCCTCAAGGCGTGAACGTAGGCAATATGGCGGCGCACCATCCCCTCTGCGAGCTCTCGATCTCGCTCCGGCTCGTCCGAGTCGTAGTACTGGATGACTTGCGTGGCGAAGTGTCGCGAGGTGTTGATCAATCGACCCCACAACTTCCTCCCCTCCCACCAGCGATCGTAGCTCGAGTTCGTGCGGAAGCTGACGAAGATGCCGAGCGCCGCGCCGACGATGGTCACGGGCGTGGTGGGGAGCTTCCATTGCAGCCCGAGCTCGTGGTGGAGCAGGTAGGCGATCAGGCCGCCGATGGTAAAGAGGAGCACGTTGCGCCACTGCCAAAAGAGCAGATTGAGCGCAGAGCCCCTGGTTTGGTCGGTCATCATGGCGGCAGAACTCCTTCTTCCTGTTGCTGATATTGCGCGCATTGTGCACGAGCCTCTCTTTTCTGGCAATCAGGGCGCGCTGCGCACCTGCGTGGTTGCTCTGCGCATCTTTTGCTGCGTGCCTTGCGAGGCAGGAGCAATGGACAAAGACGGCAGGAGAGGTCGATGACACAGGTGATCGTGATCGGTGCGGGGTTCTCGGGGTTGGCGGCGGCGTGCCATCTGGCAAAGGGGGGCGCCCACGTGACCGTGGTGGAGCGCCACGAGCAGCCCGGAGGCCGCGCGCGCGCTTTCGACCAGGATGGGTTTCGTTTCGACATGGGGCCAAGCTGGTACTGGATGCCCGACCTCTTCGAGCGCTTCTTCGCGACGTTTGGCAAAAAGGTCGAGGATCTCTACGACCTGAGGCGCCTGGACCCATCCTACCGGGTGGTCTGGCCAGAAGGGGACGCGTGGGAGGTTCCTGCCGGGCTCGACGCGTTGCGTGCTTTTTTCGAGGCGCACGAGCCTGGCGCTGGCGTCCAGTTCGATCGCTTTATCGAGCAAACGCGCTACATCTACGAGCAGGCAAACGGGGATTACCTCTTTCGCCCGAGCCTCTCCTTCTTCGAGTTCGTCGATCCGAGGTTGGTCAAGGAGCTGTTTCAGCTACGTATGTTGCGCTCGATGGCTTCTTATGCGCGTGAGTTCTTCGAGCACGAGCGCCTCGCGAGGTTGGTGGAGTGGCCCGTGCTCTTTCTGGGCGCTTCCTCCAAGGAGACCTCGGCGATGTATAGCCTGATGAGCTATGCGGATATGGCGCTCGGGACGTGGTACCCGATGGGGGGCATGCACAAGATCATCGAGGCGATGGTGCAGGTCGCCAGAGAACTCGGTGTGGAGTTTTGCTTTGGAGAGCGAGTCACCGAGATCCTCATCGATGGGGACAGGGCCAGAGGCGTGGTGACCGAGCACGGCACTCGCCGGGCGGACGCCGTGCTCGCGAGCGCGGACTATCATCACGTCGAGCAAAAGCTCCTCCCCAGGCGGTTTCGCCAGTACAGTCAGTCTTACTGGGAGGATCGCACGATGAGTCCCTCGAGCCTGCTCTTTTATCTCGGGCTCGAGGGGGAACTGGGTGATTTGCCTCACCATACGCTCTTCTTCGACGAGGATCTCGACGCGCATATGGACGCCGTCTACAAGCAACCTCGATGGCCTGATTCGCCGCTCTTCTACGCGTGCGCTCCATCTGTCACAGACCCGAGCGTTGCTCCGAAAGGATGCAGCAACCTCTTCTTGCTCGTCCCGCTCGCGCCAGGGCTCTCGGACGCGAACGCCGCCAGAGAGTTTACCTATGACAAGGTGATGGCGCGCCTCGAGGCACACACCGGGCTGCCCTTGCGCGAGCGCGTGGTTTACAAGCGGTCTTACGCGATGCGCGACTTCGAACAGGACTATGGTGCCTTCAAGGGGAACGCTTACGGCATGGCCAACACCCTGAAGCAAACCGGCCCGCTCAAGCCAAAGCTCAGGTCCGAGAAGCTCGCCGGGCTCTACTTCGCTGGCCAGCTCACAGTTCCAGGGCCGGGGATGCCTCCGAGTCTGGTCTCTGGTGAACTCAGCGCGAAGGTGCTGATGTCCGACCTTTAAGCGTTTATCGTACATGTTGGTATCGGCGCACGACGCTGCAAGTGCGCTTGCTTGCAACGGTCGTTGCACCGCTGTGCAGCAATGAGAGGGTTCTGGCGCGTCCACTTGTGGACGCGCCAGAA
>JAYZVO010000224.1:0-12578 GCA_036155555.1 Myxococcota bacterium | reverse complement strand
GAACGAAACCCAACCAAACTCGAGGGCGCGTTTTTCGACATCCTAAAACCCCGCCCTCTCTTTTGCTTCGCGCTGTCGCGTGGTTTCTGGCTCAGAAATACTTGGCCAGACCAATGCTCAGGCTGGTGTTGAACGTGCGCACCTGAAAGGTCTCTTTCTCGAGCTGCGAGCGCTCGCCTCCAAACAGGCCAATGGCGTTCAAGCCCGCCTGAAGCTGGAGGTCTGGCGTGAGCAGGTACCCGATCTCGAGGCCACCTTCAGCGATGAGGCCGAAGGTGCGCGTGTCGTAGTCGATGGTCTCGAGCATCCCATCCTGGAGCGCCTGCGTGGAGCGCTGGCTGCGGCCAAAATAACCGCCGAGCGCCAACCCTGGCAGCAGTGAGAATCGCTCGGTCACGTGGAAGTGGTAGCGTCCTCTTGCCTGGAATGTCAGATCGCGCCCCACGGCATTGGTCTCGTCGCTTCGCGCGATCTGGCGCCAGAGCAGCCCCACCGAGCCTCCCACCTCGAGGTTGTCCATCAGGAAGTAGCCAAAGTTTGGCGCCAGCCTGATAAACAGCGTCGAGTTCGAGATCGGATCGGCGTCCGTCTCGTTGTAAGAGGTCGTGAAGCTCATCGAGCTGGTCGCGCCGACGAGGAAATCCTTCTTACGCGTGACGCTCTGGTTCGTGAACTTCGGACCTGTTTTTGCCTTGGCCTCGCAGTCGCAATCTCGCGCTGTGTTGGCGTTGGCGTTGCTTCCCTGGCTGTCCTGTGTCTGCTTCTTCCCTTCATACGCGTCGAAGGGGTTTGGCTGCGCGGTCGCGACCGAAGGAAGCGCGAGCACCACCCCTGCTGTGAGCGTGAGCGCGGCGGTGAGTGATACCGCGCCTCGTGTGAGTTTCGCTGGTTTCATGGTCACTCCTTGCCACCTTTGAGGGTGATGTTGACTTCCACGCGACGGTTCAACTCTCTGCCCGCCGCCGTCTTGTTGGTCGTGATCGGGTTCTCCTCGCCGCGCCCCTTCGAGGTCAGCTTGGATGCATCGACGCCTCGATCGGCGAGCGCCTGGCGCACGGCCGCGGCGCGTTGCTCGGAGAGCGTGAGGTTCTTGGCGTCGTTGCCGCGATCATCGGTGTAGCCGATGAGCTCGACCTTCTCGATGATGGCGCCGTTCTCCTGGAGCACGCGCGCCAACTCATCTACCGAACGCAGTGATTCTGCCACGATCACGGTCCCGCCGGATTCGAACTTCACGCGCGGCGAGAGCGTGAGCTGGTTGCCGCTGCGCGTGACGCGCGTGACGCCGTCGGGGATGAAGAAGTCGCGTGGCTTCTGCATGGTCGCGTCGTAAGCCTGCGCGGCCTCATTCGCGAGGTTCGCGGCGCGAGCGAAGTCACCCGCATCGAGCGCGCGTTGCGCCGATTGCAGCGTCTCGCCAGCGCGGATGTTGGCGGCCTCGTCGCGCAAATCACAGCGCTCCTTGTCGCACATCTTCTGCTTGATCGAGGCGTCGCGCAGGGCGTCCTCGGCGGCGCGTCGCGACGCTGTCTTCTCCTTGTCGGCAGCAGCCTTGTCAGCGGCGGCCTTGTCGGCGGCTTCACGCGCGGCCTTCTCTTTTGCCTCGCGCTCGGCCTTCTCCTTTGCTTCCTTCTCCTGGCGAGCCTTGTCTTTTTCGGCTGCGGCAGCGGCGGCCTTGTCCTTTGCTGCCCTGTCTTTCTCGAGCTTCTGGCGCGCTTGTGCTGCTGCGCTGGCTTCCTCGAAGTCATCGCGCGCCGCGTCCGCGAACTTGGCGGCGGCGATGAAGTCCTTGGCGTCCCACGCGGTGCGAGAGCGCGTCAGGTTTTTGATGCCACGCTCGAAGGTGTCGCGTTCTTCCTTGCCGATTCGAGCCTTGACCTCATCGCGCAAGATCAACGCGTCGAGCACCTTGGAGTAGGCGGGCTTCCAGGTCGGATCGACGCTGTTGCCCTGCGCGTCCGTGGTGGTCGCGTTCACGTCCAGGCTGGCGAAGGCGCCAGAGGCTTGCCGCGCGAGCCCTTCGGCCTTGATATACTCGCCCTTTCTGGCAAGGCGTTCCGCCTCCGAGAGCAGGGAGTCTGCAGTGTCGAAGACGTTGTTTCCTGCCTGTGACTCGACTCTGGCGCGCGCCAGACGCGCGCCAGCGATCGCTTCGGTGGCGCGCGCTTCGAACGCTTCGTTCTCGCGGTTGTCGCTCCCTTTGTCGCTGTTTTCAGTCTTCTTGGCGGCGACCACCACCGTCGGGTTCGACTTGGTGTTGTCCGTCTTGTCGCCCCCCTTGTCACTGGTTTCTGGTGACTTGGTGGAGGCTGCCTTGGAGAGGTCCCCGGTCGTGTTCTCGGGCGTCTTGGCGGGGGTCTTTTCGACGGTCGCCAGCTCCTCGAAGATGGCCAGTGATTCTTCCGCCAGGATCTCTGCCGATTCACACACCTCACGCTCGCGCAGAGCGCGAGCGCGCGTCAGCGCCCTCACGGCCCTTCGGTAGCGCTCCTGATCATCCTCGTCGAGCTCGTTGCGGCTCGCGCGAAGTTGCTCGCCGCGCGCTTGCTCTTCGAGCGCGTCGACGCGACGGCACGCTTCGAGGATGCGCGCATCGGTGGCCTTTTCTTCAGAGGTCTTGGTGCCTGTCGTCGCGCTCTTTGGCGTCGTCTCGCTCGGTTTGGAGGACGCGACCGCTTCGCGCACGGCCTTCTCCTTGTCGAGCTCGGTGCGCAACGCCTTCATGTCCTCGACGGCGCGCGTGGCGAGCGTCTCGGCTTGCGGGTAGTCGCGCTGCTCGAACCAGCGCTCGGCGCTGGCGATGAGCACGGCGGGCTTTCGCAACCTCGCGTCTTCCGGGATCTCGACCGAGAGCTCGGCGTAGTCACCTTGCGCTTGACTCAGCGCATCGGCGGCCTTGTCTCGACGCGCTGCTTCCGCGCGCTCTTCAGGCGTTGGCTTTCTTGGTTCCGGGGTGGAGCTCGTCGCCGCGGCGACGCTCGCGACTGACGCATCACAGCGCTGGAGGCGCTCGGATGCACGCACCGCGAACTCGAACGCTTGCGCGTAGTCCTTGGCGTCGTAGCGTTGCTGTGCCAGCTCGAGCACGGCCTCGAACTCACGGAAGTTGCCAGGGCATTTCTGATCCTTGAGCTGGCCGAGCGCTTCGGCGCGCTCGAGCTGGAGCTCGACGATCATCTCCTCGGCCTTGCTCTTGAGCGCGCCACCTCCAGAAGAGGAGGAGGGCGATGTGCTCGAAGGCAACTGCCCGTATGCGCCTGCGCCGAGCGCAGGCGCACCTGTCACCGCGTCATAGCTCGAGGTCGCCTCGTTTGCCTTGGCGATGGCGCGAGGATCATCCTTGCGCTCTGCGGCCTGTCTGGCGAGCTCGAGCGCGTAATCACCGCGCTGCAAGTCCGCCGTCGTGCCGCCTCGAAGCAAGGCCGCCGCGCGCGCATCCTCGGCGCGCTGGAGCGCCAGTCGAACCTCGCCGCTCGCGCTCTGTGCGCCGTTTGGAGCGCTCGTGCCGTTGGCTTCGGCCGTGGCGACGTTCGCGCCCTGAGCGCCTTGCAAGAAGATGTCACGCGCGTCGAATGCCTTGCCCTTGGCGCCTTCGTAGTCCTCGTCGCGCAACCTGCGCTCGGCGGTTTGCAGCAGGAACTGGCCTTGCTGGTAGAGCGCCGATTGCTTCTCGGGCATGCGCGCGCCGATAGCTGCGGTTTGCGCGTCCGTTGCTTCGTCGATGGCGGCTTGCGCCTTGTCCTTTGCCGATTGCTTCGTCGCGCGTTGCTCGGCTGCGGCCGTGGCGGCTTTCTCTTCGCGGTCGCGTTGAGCGCGCGCGGAGTCCGCGGCCGATTCGATCAACTTCTCGAACGCCACGATCGCCTCGTTCGAGGTCCTGGCGGACTCCTCGTAGAGCTCGGTGTCGTAAGCCTCGAGCGCAGACTCGACGAGCAAGCGCGCCTCGGCATATTCGCGCGGCGCCGAAGCGCTCGCGCCAGCGCCGAGCGCTTCGGCTTGCCTTGTTCTGGCGCGGAGTAGCAGGCGCTTTGCCTGCGCGGCGGCTCCCTGTTGATCCTCGCGAACCTGTGAGAGTTCATCCTGGACGCCCTGGAAGCGATCCTCGAGCGCGCGGTAGCGCTCGAGCTCGCGGCGCTCTTCAGCGAGCGCCTGTGCTTCCTTGGCAAGATCCTTGTCGGCGGTAGCCATGTTGCGCGCCAGGCTCTGCGCCGAGTCGCGCTGGACGAGGTTGCGCGCGGTCTCGTAGCGCTGCATCGCGAGGTGCGCGTAGAGCTTTGCCTCGTCATAGTCGCGCCGCTCGTAGGCATCGCGTGCCTGGATCTCGAACTGCTTCGCCTCGCGAATCAAGCGCGGCTGGAGCGTCTCGAGCTCGCCGGTGTCGGAGTGCGCGATGCGATCGCTGGCTTCCTGGAGCACCTGCGGTTTGGGTTGTGTCGCGCAGCCCGCGAGCAATCCTGTACACAACAGGATCGCGCCGAGGCGCGTCGTCAGTCTCGCTTTCTTCATCGACTACCCCCTTGCTCCAACGGATCGAGCTGCGACTCGTTGCGCTGGCGCTCGGCCTTGATCTGCTTCATCTTTTGCTCGTAAGAGGCGCGCGAACCCTCGAGATCGAGCTCCGCTTCGCGCCTCGCATAATAAGAACGCACCTGGACCAGCTGGCCCTCGATCGCCTGGAGCTGGAGGTCGAGCATCTCCTCGTCCTCCTCTTCCGCAATCATGCGCTCGGCGCGCCCGAGCCAGACTTCTACCAGGTCGAGCTCGCGCGCGACCTCGGCAGAGAGCGGGTGCGCGCGTTGCTCGCGCAGGATCGTCCTGTAATCGTAGAGCTTGTCATCGGCGCTCTGCTGGAACTCTTGCTGTTGTGAGGAGGTCGCGCAGCCCGTCGTCAACGCGCTCGCGCCCAGAACACACAGCAGCAACATCATCCCCAACCAGCGCTGCAATGCGCCTCGCGTCGGTTTCTTCCTTGCCTGTGTCATATCACTCCTCCTCAAAACAGCGTGCTCTGGATACGCAAGCTCAGGTTGTGCCTGATCTGCATATCCTCGATTTGCGTGTCGTCGCGGCGGAACGTCAAATCATAGACGAGCGCTGCGAATGGCCCCAGGCTGAGCGCGACGGTGTTGTCGAGCCTGTAGACTGGGCGGAAGGTGGTCTGTTGGAAGATCTGATCCTGAGGCAAGAAGCTCTCGAAGTTCGACTCGAGCGAGAAGACGCCGCCAAAGCGAAGCCCGAAGACCGCCGTCGCTTCGCCGCCGTAGTCTTGCTTGTCCGAGAGCCGCAACATGTTCACGCGCCCCGTGTCGATGCTCGTGATGAAGCGTCCGCCGTTGTAGAAAGACTGCCGCGCTGCGGCGCCGCCGCGCACGATGAAGGTCACGTACTTGTTGTCCACAAAGGTCAGGCCGATGCCCGCACCTTCCTGGAGGATCAACGGGTAGAAGCGGTTGAACAGCGTGACCTCGTCACCAGGATCTGCCTCGCGCGGCGATGAGACGTCGCCGTCGGCGTCGGTCGTCTGGTAGGTGACGTCGCGCTCGGGGAAGTAATACGTGTCGAAGAAGGAGGTGCGCCCCGACGCGCGAACGTATGGCCCGACGATGCCGCCGAGGCGGTAGTTGTAGAGGAGCTGTGTGTTCAACTCGTCGGTGAGTTTTTGCAGCGGCAACCCGCGACCAAACTCCGACTCGAGCGCGATCCAGGACTCGTCCAGGCGCACGTTCAGGAGCGCGAGGTGATTCCCGGTGTCCAGCCCGACGGTGGCGTTGGTGTAGGCGCCGATGCGGAGCGCATCACCGTTAAAGCTCGCGAGCTGCCTGCTCGTGCGCTCGAAGCCAAAGTCACCACCGAGCACCCACTGCAAACGCCAGATGCTCGGCTCGACGACGACCTCGCGCTCTGCAAACTCCACGCGCACGATCTTCTCGTTATCCACCACCAACCGGTAGCGCAACACCTCGCCCTCGCCGACCGAGATCACGAAGCGGCTCTCGTCCGTCTCCGGGTCATCGCCCAGCGCGATCGTGTAGCGCCCTGGAGGCAAGATCCAGGTCGGGGTCTTGTTGTAGGAGGCATCCTCTGCCGTGTCGCGCGGTCCCCATACCGTATCATTGCCACGCGATGCGATGACGTATTCGGTCGGGACGGGGCGCCCCTTGGTGTTGACGGCGGTCACGCGCACGGCGCCAAAGAAGGGCTCGAGCGGCGTGGTGACGCCCTCGACGACGCGAACCTCGCGCGTGGCGCGGGCTTGCTCGGGGCCTGCGCCAAAGACGACGCGATAAGTGCCCGGAGGGAGGACGATCCGTTTCCCCGTCGTCCCCGACGCGACGCGATCCACGCCGCTAAAGACGATCACGCGAGGTTCCAGCGTGGGGTCGGTCAAGCTCGGGACAAACAGCGCGCCCATGCCGACAGGGACAGGCGTCACGTCCAACTCGAGTTGATCCTGGAGCTTGCCCATCTGGAAGCTGTCGAGATTTGCTCCCTGCTCCTGGGCCATCGCTTCCGTGGTGTCGGTCAGGGTGACGCCGAGCATCACCGCCACCAACACACCCCAGAGCGTGCCGATGCGTCGTCTTGTCATATCCTCCTCCCTCTTCATTCGTTTACTTCTTCATTCCAGTGGTTCGCGCCGATGCCGCCTCGCGGCCGCGCAGTGTTTCTTCGATGTCGGGTCTCACCCCGAGAGTTCGCGATACGTTGTTGGCCTAACGCGGATGACGTCCATCCACGCCCAACAATGCACGCCATGCGTCACGCAGGTGAAGTCCCCCCTCGTGATGCAATAAGAGCACGCGCGCGATCAGGTAGCCGAGCACGGTGGCCACGAAGATCTTGAGCAGATCGTGCCATGGGAGGAAGAGGCTCGAGATTCCAAAGCCCATGCCGCCCAAAGCTCCCAGTACAGGTATGAGTACGCCTCTATATGATCTAGTGCCTTGCAGCGAGTGGTCAACTTTTGTGTGCTCTTCTCGCGGTTCGTGGGTCGGGCCTCGGTGTTCCCTCGGTTCCGCATATGAGAAAGGATCATTGGGACCCATGGCGCGCCTCCTTTTTCTCCAGTAACAGTGCTCGTTTATCGCTGCTATCAAGCGGCATCGATCGCCTCGTAGTGGGTGTCGATGGCCAGGTCACAGATGGCGATCCCCGTGTGGTGCGTGAGCGTCCTGGAGATCGCGTCCTCGAGGTGGGGCAAGAGCGTCGGGATCGCGGTGCCATACCAGACCGAGAGGTCGCATCGAATCTGCCATCCTTTCCTGGTCAGGCGCGCGTCGCAGCGAATATCTCGCACGCCTTCTTCAGCGCGGGCGGCATGAATCACCATCGCCTGGACGCTGCGCTCCGAGATCGTCACCCGGCTGCTCACCCCAGGCGTCTCGAGCGCGTCACGCAAGGCGAACACGCGCCTCGCGTGACGCATCCTCGGGAGCGAGATCCAGGCTGCCAGGACCCCGGCAGCGCTCGTCAACGCGCCGAACAACACCCACCTCGCGCGCTCGCCAGGTTGGAGCGCCGAAAGCTCGATGCCTGTGTTTATCCCATTCCAGGCGAGCGTCGCGCCGGGCAAGAGCCCCACCGCGTGCAACGCGATGTAGACCCCTGTTATCGCCAGCGCGAGGCTCGCCAGGAGCGCGATCACGCGCGTCAATCCTGTCGAGATGACGTGTTTCATCTCCATCACTTCTTCCCTGCGTTCGCCCTGGTTATCCCGAGCGCTTCGATCCTCTGCGCTCGGGCTTTGCTCCCTTCACATTCGATGCGTCTCAGCGCACGCGCGTGTCGGGCGTCGGGATCGGCTCGGGCTGCTGATCGGATGCAAAGAAGAGGTCGACGACGTCGATGTTCACTTCCTTGACGCGCAACCCGGTCATGCTCAGGATCTGAGCGCTGACGCGCTCTCGGATTTGCTCGGCGATGTGTGGGATCGGCGCGCCGAACTCGGTGATGATGCGCATGTCGACCGCCGCCTCCACGGAGCCGACTTCGACATGCACGCCCATGTCCTTGCGCTCGCTGACGCCCAGAGATTGCGCCACGCTCGAGAGCGTCTGGCCTGCGCCAAATGGTACCAGCGCGTGCACACCTTCGACCTCTCGGATCGCCAGCCCCGCGATCTTGGCGACCACGTCAGAGGCGATCTTGGTCTTGCCCGATTCACCTAACAGCACGAGGTCCGTGCCTTCGGTTTGGCGGCTGGTCAACTCTTCGTTCGTCTTGTTCTTGGTTGCTGTAGCCATGATTTTTCTCCTTTTTTTGAATGTACGGGACACGATGACGTCGTTCATTCAGGTAGAGCGGAGAAGTGGCTGGCAGGTCACACGATTTCGGGTCGAGTTTTCTGAAAATCGACCCAGTGAGAATCGATTTCGAGCGCAAGTGCGCTCGAACCAAGAAGAAGAGAGAGGAGCAAAAACATTTGCTCCTCTCTCTTTTTTTGACCCAACTTTTCTAATCTCAGGTTTTTATTATGGCGAACAGCTCGGGTTCGCGTCCCCAGGGGTGCCATGGTTCGAGGAGGAGCCGATCTGTTGGCTCGCCTCACACCAGTTGTTCAGATCATCGTTTGCCGATGCCGTGAACGAGCCGCTCGAGAGCGACGCCGCTCTCCCTGCGCTGTATGGCCACGCGCCTGTATAGACGACCTGGTCGATGGTCACGAGCGAGCCGCTCATGTTGCGCAAGATCTGGATGGCGTCGCCGTTGTTGTTCAGGATGAACTCCTGCTGCGCGTAGTCCACCACGACCCCGCCGTTGATGTTCTGATCCGCGCTGCGGCCAAACACGAAGCGCTCGCCAGGCATCAGGATATGCGAGGTCGCCACGGTCAAGCGCCCCGTGGGGGTGTTGTCCGCGAACACCAACCCCTTGAGCTCGATCGGGTCCTGGCTCACGTTCTGGATCTCGAACCACTCGCCGTTTTCATCCGTCACCGTGACCGGATCAGCCATGAACTCCGTGACGATCAGCTCGCCAGCGTTCGGCGCGCGAGGACACCCTTCATCGACGACGCCATCGCAGTCGTTGTCTTCCATGTCGCAAGCGCTCTCGTCTGCCTCATAGTTGGCAGGTTGCGCGCACGCGCCCGAGGCGTCGATGGTGGCCATCCCGCAGACGCCATCGCTGTCATTGTTAAACTGACAACTGCAACCTTCGTCGATGGTGCCGTCGCAGTTGTTGTCCTTGCCATCACAGCTTGTCTCGGTGGCCTGGTAGTCGGCTGGTGCCGTACAGACGCCCGAGGTCGCGTCGATCATGCCACCTGTGCACACGCCCGTGTTGCGGTTGCTGAAGTTGCAGGCGCAGTTTTCATCGGTGACGCCGTCGCAGTCATTGTCCATCTGGTCACACGTCTGCTCGTTGACCTCGTAGGTCGGCGGCGAGACGCACATGCCGTCCGCGGCGTTGACGGTGCCTTGCCTGCAAACGCCCGCGACCTTTTGTTCGAAGTTACACATGCACCCTTCATCGACGACGCCATCGCAGTCGTTGTCCGAGCCGTCACATGTGGTCTCGTTCATCTCGAAGTTGGCGGGCGCATCACACGCGTTGGTGTTCGGGTTGACGATGCCTGCGCCACAGACGCCTTGCATGCTCCCCATAAAGGGGCAACCGCACCCTTCATCGGTCGAGCCATCGCAGTCGTTGTCTTTCCCATCACACGTGGTCTCGTCCGCTTCATAGTCTGCGGGCGAGGCGCAGGTGCCATCGGCGGCGCTGCGTGTGCCCCCCTGACAGACGCCGCGCATGGTGTCGTTGTAATCGCAGGCGCACCCTTCATCGACGATGCCATCGCAGTCGTTGTCGTTGCCATCGCAGGTGGTCTCGTCCGCTTCGTAAGACGCAGGGGTAGAGCACGCGCCCGTGTTCGAGTCGATCGAGCTGCCCTGGCATACGCCATCGGAGGAGTCGTTGAAGTTGCACGCGCACCCACCATCGGTGATGCCGTCGCAATCATTGTCCTCGCCATCACAGCTTGTCTCGTTGCTCTCGAAGTTCGAGGGCGCGGCGCATGTGCCATCAGGAGCGAGCGCGCCGTTGGCGCAGACGCCCTGACTCGAGCCGTTAAACTCGCAGGTGCAGCCCTCATCCACGACGCCATCGCAGTCGTTATCCTCGCCATCGCATGTGGTCTCGTCCGCTTCGTATGCGCTCGGCGCGGCGCATGTGCCGCTCGATGCGTCGATCGCGCCAGCGGGGCAGACGCCGTTGGTCTTCTGCTCGAAGTCACACGCGCAGTTCTCGTCGGTCACGCCATCGCAGTCGTTGTCCTCGCCATCGCATGTGGTCTCGTCCGCTTCGGTCGTTTCACAACCTTCCGGCGCGCTCATGTCAGGCGTCGTCTCCATCCCACCCATGTCCATCGGGGTGGTCTTGTTGTTGTCAGTCTTGGTCAGGGGCGGATCGGTCGGGCCACAGGCCGCGAGCGCGAGCGCCGCGACGATCATCAGAGACGGAAAGCGGTTCATCAAGGTCCTCTTCGAGCACAGAAACAATGCAAGGATTCAGCACGACAACAGTTTGTCAGCGGGGGTTCGCTGATCTCTTGTTACACGAGATCGCGGCGCGTTGCCACTTTCTGTATGGGGGGAGGTTGGCAAGTCGGGGCTTTTGGATCGGGTCACGAATGATCCCGAGGCGTCGATCACGTCCGGCAGCTCTCGAAGCATTGCACCACGAGCGCGTCGAGGTTCTCCTTCTCCTCGCAAAACTGCGACTCGATGTCGCCATCCTCATCGCCCTCCCAGGATTGCTCGCGCAACGTGCGCAAGCGCTCGACTGACGCGACGACCGCGTCATGCAGGTCGCGTTGTTCGGCGCATGCGAAGTCGATAGGGGGAATCGGCAGCGCGCGCAGCGCCCCCTTTTTCACCTTGGGGAAGATGCGTTTGTGATCAGAGGCGTGCTGGAGCCAGTGCTGCTGCACGGTCGAGGAGAGCATCACACCCAACAGGTAGCGCGAATCATAGCCCGAGGCGCGCGCTTGTTTTGTCAGGTACACGTTGTAAATCGTGTTGAGCGACCACACATCCGCTGGGATAAGCGCAGCGATCGGCGTGGCGCCGATCTGGCGCACGCCGATCCGCTCCTGCTCGTGGACCTCCTTCTTACCCCCGCTCTTTATCGCCTCGGGTTCGATGCATACGTGCTCGTTGGCAGGTCGCGCGGCGAAGGGCTCGAGTTGTTTTCCATCCAGGCAAGGTCTCCAGGCGCGCCCATCCTCGGGCGTCGTCGTCGCGACCCATTGCTTTCGAGCGCGCGTCTGCAAGCCAAAGTAAACCGTGGCGATCGTGTCGAGCCTGACATGATCTCGTGTCAACGCATCGAGCAACGCGCGCGCTTCACCTCCATCGAGATCGAGCGTCATGGCGTGGTCGTGCTTGCTCCTCCAGGATGCTTGCGAGAGGCGCGCTTGCTCGGCAAGCGCGCCATCCTCCAGGATGTCGGCGAGCAGCACGTTCTTGTCCTCATCCTCGCCGCGCGCATCTCCCTCACGAGGAGGGGCGGTGCGTTGGATATGCGTGACGATGGTCTCGACGCTCGCGCGCGGGAAGGCGTTGAACGTGACGGAGAGCACGGCGTGAACGCGGTGGTTGTTTAGCAACCATTCGCGCAGCGGCGCGGCGTGCTTGTTTTTAAGCCAGCTATTGGGCGTGAGGATGGCGAGGTGTCCTTCCTCTGCGAGCAACTCCAGGCAACGCTCGATGAACAGCAACGAGGTGTCGACCTTGTAAGTCGCGCTGATAAATCGCGCCTTCGCCCACGCCTGCAAGCGCTGTCCATCCGCGCGCTCTTGCGCCAACACATAAGGGGGATTCGCGAGGATGCATGCGTGCGTCATGGCCAGAAGCGCGCGCGCTTCTGGGCTGTTTTCTTCTCTGCCCAGTCCGTCACCTCGTGCCAGCACGCTCGGCGAGGAGTGGGGGGCGGGGCCATGCACCTTGCTGGTTTTTCGTGCGGCGAGGTTGTGGCCCCGCCCCCCTCTCCTCGCCTCGAGCCGCAGGCTCGAACGCGCGATAGAGATCATCTCGGGGCAGAAGTCGACGCCGCGCAGGTGCTTTGCCATCACCTCTTCGAGCTGGAGAGGATCGCCAGAGAGCGCCTGACCTCGATCCTCATATGCCTTCTCGATAAGGCGCCATGCGGCAAGAAGCAGGGCGCCTGCGCCACATGCCGGATCGAGTACGGTGATTTCCGAGAGCGGTCGATCCTCTTCGAGCAGCGGCGTGAGGGCCTGGCGCGCTACCGCTTCTGCGAGCGTCGGGGGGGTGAGGTAGATGCCGAGTTTCTTGCGGCGAGAGCTGTTGTAGAGCTCGAACGCCTCGCCGCTCTCGCTCGTCGGCGCGCGCGCCTGGAGCATGGTCAGATCGGTGCACCACGCGCCGAATTGCTCGGGCGTGGTGGTTTGAAGATCCTGCTCCCCAAACCACTCGCGCGCTGCTTTCAGGTTGTCCGCTTCGCTGTCGAGGAGGTCGCGTGAGGTCTCGGAGAGGACGCCGAGGTGCTCCTCGAAGAGCGCTCGGGTGAGCGAAGAAGCGCGAGGAGGGAGGGCGAGAAACGGAGTTTCTCGCCCT
>JAYZVO010000223.1:0-52042 GCA_036155555.1 Myxococcota bacterium | reverse complement strand
TCGGAGCCCTTGTCCGTCAAATTGTTCCCAACGCGCTCCTCGAGGACTTTCAGGTCTGGCTTCGCTTCGTCCTCGAGAAAAAGTTCAAGGGCGCAAAGCTCTCTCACGAACAGCTCATGTTCTTTTTCCCAGAGGATTCCATGTTCACCATGAACCGCGATCGGCTCGACAAGGTCCTCGGCGACCTCGAACAAGAAGTCTATGACCGTGGCGCTGCAGCCGGTCTCGAGAAAGGCCGACTCGAAGAGGGGCGCAAGTTGTTGGGGATGCTGCTCGAGCAAAAGTTTGGCGCCAACACATCACGCATCGAGAGGTTGGAGAACCTCGACCCCGCCGCGATCGAAGCGGCGACCGCTGCCCTCTTGAGCGCGAGCGACGAGGATGCCTTCTGGAGCCAGGTCGCTGACGAGACCCCGTCATAACGTTTCTCGCCAAAGCGGCACGCGAAAAAATGGGGTCGCGGGTTTTTACAGGCCGTTTGAGATTCGATTGACTGTAAAAACCCGCGACCCCATTTTTTCGCTCGGCACCGACGGTCGTGCTGAAGTTGTTCGGTGTCAGTCGTTCGTGCTCGTCTCATCGTTGGCGAGCGAGTTCGTCTCCAACTCCATCAATTCACCGAGGCGCGCGACGGCGATGGTGCAGATCTGGCGATCGAGCCGCGTGCTGCGCATCAAACGACGGTAGCAATAGATCGCGTAAGTCACCTCACCGGATCTCTCGTAGGCGCGCGCTGCGTTGAGCAAGAGCGTCGGGTTGCGCGTCTCTTCAAAGAGCGCCTCCATCTCGCGCGCCGAGCTCAGGTAAGAGCCTTCGTTGTACGCGCGGATCGCCTCCTCGAAACGCAGGCGCGTCTCATCGGATGGGGGCGGAAAATAACCGACCTGATCCTCGCGCTGTTGTTCGCACTGCTCGGCGTATCGCGACACCTCTTCTCGCGTCAGCTTCGCGGGTGGTGGTGTCGCGTTGTCTTCGAGCAACCGCTCTTGATCGTACGGCTCGGCGTCATAGGTCGCACAGCCCATAAACATCGCGCTGAACAAGAAATAACATGCCAACAAACCGGCGGTTCTGATGCGTGTGTGTGCGATAAGAGAGCGAATGCGCATGAGTGAGATAAAATAGGAGTGTCGGAGCAACCTTCGAGGACAGAACACGCTCGAAAACAAAGCTGTTTCCATCCCCTCCTCGAGGTTAGGAGAAACCACCCAGGTGATCCAACAAAACATCTCCGTCGCTCACGGCACCAGGCGACGCAAGAAGACCGCGCCACTTTGCCCCAGGTTGTTGCCGTTGATCGTGCCGTTGACGCCCGTGGCATCACTTCGCTCGCCATACGCGCCGATTGCCAGAAGTCCTTCATCCATCGAGAGCGCCGAGCCAAAGAACATGCTCGCGGAAGATGTAGGCGCCTTGAGGTACGCGATTTGCGCCCAGACGTCGCCCGAGCGTTTGAAGATGTAAGTCGCGCCGCTGTAATCGATCGCGTCGTTTGTTTGATCGCCGTTCAGCCCTGTCGCATTGCTCGACTCGTTGAGTGAACTCGCCACGAGATAATCCCCCCAGACCGTAAGCTTCGTGCCAAACAGATCCCCCTCGCCAGGGTTCGATGCTTTGACAAACGCTTCCTGCTCCCAGACGCCATTGGTTTCTCGGAACAGATAAACGGCGCCAGCGTTCTCGATCGAGTTGTCCATCTGATCGCCGCCGACACCTGCCGCGTTGCTGTCTTCCTGAGGAGCACTCACTGCCAGCAAATCACCGCTCCAGGCGAGCGTGCTCCCGAAGCGATCTCCGAAATCCGTGCTCGATGCCTTGATGAACGTCTTCTCCTCCCACACACCGTTGGTGCGCGCGAAGACATAAACTGCGCCGTTGCTGCTGCCATCGAGGTTTTGCTCGGCGTCGATGCCCGTAGAATCACTCCTCTCGCGCGGCGAGCCAACCGCCAACCTGTCCCCTTCCAGCGCGACCGCGGTGCCAAAGCTCGTCTGGCCTTCTGTGTTCGACGCCTTGATATAAGCTTCCTGTGTCCAGACGCCGTTGCTTCGCGTGAATGTGTAGACCGCGCCGCTGACCGCCTTCGAGTTGTTGGCCTGGTTTCCATCGACGCCCGTGGCGTTGCTCGATTCTCCGGGCGCGCCGATAGCGATGGTGTCTCCCAGGACATCGATGGCGCTTCCAAAGACATCATTCAGGTCTGTGTTCGATGCCTTCAGATACGCTTCCTGTGTCCAGGTCGTGCCACTGCGCCTGAAGACATACGCTGCCCCTGCGCGCGTTAGAGAGTCATCTGCCTGGTTTCCATCCACGCCGGTCGCGTTGCTCGACTCACTGAACGCGCCCACAACCAACGTGTCACCATCCAGGGCGAGCACGCGCCCGAAGCCGTCGTTCTCGCCGGTGTTCGACGCCTTGATGTAAGCCTCCTGAGCCCAGACGCCGTTGGTGTTGCGAAAGACGTAGACCGCGCCCGAGCGGGACGCGCTCTCGTCCAATTGATTTCCGCCAACGCCTGTGGCGCTGCTCCCCTCTCCCCAGGCGCCGACCACCAACGTGTCGCCCGAGAGCTCCGCGGTGCTGCCAAAGAGATCGCCGATGTTCGGGTTGCTTGCCTTGATAAAGGCCACCTCGAAGTCCTCGCAATACACCCCCACAGCGCCCGTACAGTCGTCATCACACAGCGTATTGGCGCCGTTCGCCAAGTCGCCCGCGTCGTTGGTGGTTTCTCCAGGACACATCGCGCAGGCGTTGTTCTCCACGTATTCGTCCGCTCCACATGCGATCGCCTCACATGTGGTGTCTTCGCTCGTGGTGAGATCGCCTGCCGGATTGATCGAGCCAGGAGCGCAAGGCGTGCAGCTATGATTCTCGACGAACTCGTTCTCAGCACACATCGACGCCATGCACTCGGTGTCAGCGCCGGAAGGATCATCTCCTGCTGGGTTCGTCGAGCCTGGCGCACAGGCGACACAAACGCCTTCTTGCACATGCTCGTTCTCCATACAGGGGGGCGCCATCTCCTGCGTTACACAGGTGCCCTGGATGCAGGCGAGGCCATCTCCGCACGTCTCGTTCTCGCCGCACGCGCAATCCTCTTCACCTGGAGCGCAGCTCGTATCCATGGTGCAAATGCCATCCGTGCAAACGAGCGCGCCATCGCAAACCTCTCCCTCACCGCACATGCACCCCTGAGTGCCTGGCGCGCACGCAGAGGTGTTGTTCGACGCGGTGTTGTTTGCTGGCGTCGTGTTGTTCCCCTGGGCTGTGTTGTTGGCAGAGGTGTTGTTGGTCGTGTTGTTTGGCGTGGAGTTGTTCGAGGGCTCCTCGTCAGGTCCACAACCGATCAATCCCACACAGACCAACAACGAAGGCGCGATGTGTCGCAACGTTTTCAATTCCCCACTCCGTTTCAGCGAGTTTGGTGGACGCGTACTGCTCTCCACCCGAGAGTTATTCGATCGCATATCTGAAAGCACGCCCGAGAATAACAGCCTTTCGCTGATGCCCCAAAGGTCGTTCTTTGACTCGCCATGGACCATGCGATTCCTGGCGCTGGCCCACAAAAAAGATGCGGCGAGGAGCCCCTTTTAGAAGGGGCTCCTCGCCGCACAAATTCAGCTATTCATTTTTGAATTGCTCGGGCGCAAAGCGCCGGTACATCAGAGCGAGAGGCCACCGTCGACGTCGACGCAGCGGCCGGTGAAGTAGTCACACTCGATGATGAACTTGACCGCTTGCCAGATCTCGAAGGGCGACCCGGTGCGACGAAGCGGCACGCCGGAGACGATCTTCTCGAGCATCTCGTCGCGCATCGCGTCGAGGATAGGCGTCTGCGTGAAGCCAGGAGCAACCGCGCCCGTGCGCACGCCGTAGCGAGCGAGCTCCTCGGCCCACAGCTTGGTGTCTGCCACCAGCCCTGCTTTGGCCGCCGAGTAGTTCGACTGGCCCATGTTGCCTGCGCGCGAGACCGACGAGATGGAGACGATGACGCCCTTGTTGCCGTGCTCGACCATGTGCGCTGCGACTTCACGCGTGCAGAGGAACGGGCCGGTGAGGTCGACGTCGATGACCTTTTGCCAGTCGCTCAGGCTCATCTTGCGGATTTCACCGGTCTTGCGGCTCTTGGAGACGAGCAGCGAGTCGCGGAAGATGCCAGCGTTGTTCACCAGGCCGTTGACCTTGCCGTCGAACGCATCTGCGGTCGCCTGGACAAGCGCCACGACTTGCTCTTCGTTGGAGACATCCGCCACGAAGGTCTCGATCGTGCCTTGCTCGGAGAGCTCGGCCTTGAGGGCCGCGAGGCCCTCTTCGTTGAGGTCACACGCCATGACCTTCGCGCCGCCGCGCACGAGCTCTTCAGTGAAGCAACGGCCCAGCCCGCTGGCTGCGCCCGTGACGATGATGTGCATCTCGTTCAGGTTCATCTTCTCTTCCTTTCTTCAACGCGAGGGTGCACACACGCACCCTCCAGAAATCCGGCGACGCGCGCCGGGACATTTCATTGCTCCGATCTCTCGGTATGAACTGGAGCTTCGATCCTGTTTGTCACCACGCCAACACCCTACAGCAGACCCGAGGTGTGCGGCGAGGCGACCGCGAGGATCACTCCTCCTCGCCGCTCAGATCGAACTCGTGCGCGATGACGCGCGCGACGAGCTCGGCCTTGTTGCCCGAGGTCACGATGTCGTGCTGACGAAGGACGCGGCGAAGTTGCGCCACGGTCATCGCCTCGAGCTCGAGCGTACGCGCTTCCATCGGCTCGAGTTCTTCTGCGTCCACCTCTCGCAGGGATGGCGCAGCGTCCTTGCCAAAGCGCTCGATGAGCCACTCGGCGACCGCAGGGTAGAGCTGCTTCGGTGCGCGCGAGCCCACGACGGCGCCGACATGCCCGCCGCCGATGGTCAGCACGCTCTGATCCTCGGAGCTGACCAGGTCGTTCATGGCCGTGGCGGCCTCCGCGGGGCAGATCGTGTCGCGGCTTGCCACCACCGTCAGCACCGGGCAGGTGATGTTGCCAAGATCTGCGCGCTTGCCACCGACAAAATGCTCTCCCTTGTAGAGCAGGTTCTGTTGGTAGAGCTCGTGGATGTAGGTTTGGTAGGCTTCGGCGGGGAAGGGGATGTTGTCACCTGCCCATTGCTCGAGCGCGTTGAAGGACTCGACAAATCCTGGCGTCTGGCGCTTGTCCGCGAACATGATCCACTTGGAGAACTTGCTCGTGGGGCGCAGCGAGGTGAAGCCCGACTCCATCTGAGGCGCTGGTAGGTTGCCCGCCGCCGTCATCGCGTAAGGGTCAAACCACTTCTCGTCGACCAGCGTGCGCAGCAAGCCGCCCTTGCTGAAGTCGATCGGCGCGGTGAGGTTGATAAACGCCGCGACGTCTTCCTGGTGGAGCGAGGTGTAGATGCTGCTCAACGTGCCGCCCATGCAGTAGCCCAACAGCGCGACCTTGTCTGCGCCCGTGTGGCGTTTGACGCGGCGGACCATGCGCGCCAACTTGGCGATGATCAGCTCCCAGTTCAGGTAGCGATCCTCGTCGTTTGGCGTGCCCCAATCGAGCAGGTAGGTGTCGATCCCATGCTCGACCATCGACTCGGCCATCGAGAAGCCAGGGCGCAAGTCGAGCACGTACCACTTGTTGATCATCGAGGGGACGAGCAAGAAGGGGATGTTGGTCGCGTCCGCCTCGCCGCCAGGGGTCGGGCGGAAGCGGTAGAGCGACGCGGTGCCATCACGAAAGATCGTGTCCTTCGGGGTCGCCGCGATTGTCGGTGGCGGCGTGAACGGAACTGCTGATTTGGCGGTCTCCATGAGACAACTCCTTGTCTGAGTCAGGGCGCTACGACAACAGGGCGTGGCATGTATGGCCTTCGCCTCGTTGCTTGTTCTTGCTGGTTTATTCGCGCGCGATAAGCGTCTTTGGCGAGACGTAAACGGAACGAGGGGAGCCTCCCCGCAGCGTCCCCTGCGAGGGCGGGACACCGCGGTCGAGGCTCCCCTCGGAGCACGAGCTTATTGATTTACCCAAGGCTCGCGCCCACAAGTCACGTCTGCCAGGAGCGCTCAGGCGTTCTTGGTGACGTTCATCATCTCGACGGTGTTGCGCATGGCGTCCGTCGACATCTTCTGGATGTCCTGGAAGATGTTGGATTGGTACTCGAAGGAGAGCTTCATGAGGCTCGCGTAGTCCTCCATGACAACCTGTGCTTGCTCGAGGCCCTGGCCGCGAACCTTGTTCCACTCGGTGGTCATCGACTCGACGTAACCAGCTTGCTCCTTGAACATGGCGTTGACTTGCTCGGTGTACTTGCCAAAGAAGTTGGTGGCTTTCTCGCTCATGACATCCCTCACGTCTTGTTGGCCGGTCAGCCTTTCGGTCGCCGACGTGCGCCGCTTTGTTGCGGTGCTGCTATTGCGTTGCAAAATTCGTTGTTTATGTGCGGCGCGGGAAGCCAGAACGCATCGAGTCGTCGTCGTTTCACCGTTGCTATGGCAGGCAGGTGCTTACTGGAAACGCTCTGGCTCCCCGGCCACGCTCAAAAGGTATAGGGATGATGCTGCGCTGCGTCAAGAGGATTTTTGTTGCGTCGCAATAAAAATCCTCTCGAGGAGGAGGTGGGGTGTGTGCGGTGCACAAAATGGGGCGCGCTAATCGGTTGGAATCAGGATTGTTTCGCCTGGTTGAGGGCGACCTGCTTGAGGAGCTCTTTGAGCTCGTCGAGCTCCTGACGCATCTGCGAAACCTCGCTCGACTTCTCCTCGGCTTCGCCGCCAGGGGTGGCGGACGCAGGCGCGGCCTCTTGTTTTTTGGGCGCCTTGCTCACTGGCTTTGGCGCTGGCTCGGGTTCGGGCTCTGGCTCGTACTCAGGCTCGAAATCGGGCATGCTGCCAGGGTTTGGATACGGAGGCGCCGTCGAAGGATCGATCGGGAAGTCGGGCTGTTGCCCCTGAAACCCTGGCCAGTTGTAGAGGCTGCCGAGCCATTGCGAGAACGGATTCGGCGCGCCAAACGGGGACTGCTGCCCGAATGGCGAGATGCGCTGGCGCGTCTGCTTCATTCGCAAATACATCGAGAGCGCCCAGGACATGTACTGGCCAAAGAACTCGGCCAATACATCATCCTCCATGCGGATAAGCTGCGTCAGCATCTTCGTCGGCAACAGCTTCCCCGCGCCGCGGCTCTCGATGATGATTTGCGCGAGCACCCCTTGCGTCAAATCCTCGTTGGTCTTGGCGTCGATCACTCGCACGTCCGCGCCATCGCGGATGCGGTCGGCCAACTCCTCGAGCGTCACATACTGGCTTTGAGATGTGTCATAGAGACGACGATTGCTGTATTTTTTGATCGTGATCATGGCGCCCGTTCGGAAACCCTCTTGTTTGTTGCGTTGCGATGCAGACGTCGCGCGCTGCGCTCGTTGCATCGCGGCAGCATACTTTATGGGGTCTCCCATGGAAAGGGCCGACTTTTCACGACCACTGCACACGAGGCGGCTCAGGAACTGTTTTTTTGCAACTGCAAAAACAGTTGACATTCATACCACCCGTTGTTAACCATTCTCCATGCTGCGTATTTTGCGTTGCAGCATTGGCGCAATAGAGCGCCTCCTGCGAGGTTCGATATGACGATGAAGCACCCATTCATGCGCATTCTTTGCGTATGTTGCATTGCCACACTCTCCGCGTGCGTCCCCACCGACGATCCCCGCGATGACGATGGCTTCACCTCTTACGTGCCTGACATGTCCCACAGCGGAGATATGGACGGCGGCGATCTTGGCGAGAACAACGCCTCGGCCAACAACGCCACCAGCGGTGATATGAACGTGACGACGCCCGGCTCCGATATGGGCGGCGATGTCATCGACATGAACGTCAACAACACCTCGCCAGGGGATATGGGCACGCCCAACGCCGAGCCGCTGGTCTGTCGCCCCAACAAGGATGGCGTCATCACGCGCCAGGAAGTGCCGCTGCGCTCCGGGCTGCGCGCCACCTACAAGGTCGCAAACGATACCCCCGTCGACACCGCTGGCGAGATGGGCGAGAACGGCGAGCGCATCTGGGACCTGAACATCGACCTCGCCGATGATCACCTCGTGATCGTCGAGGCGCGTGACCCCAAGAATAAATGGTTCTCCACCGATTTCCCCGACGCCTCCTATATCACGCCGCTCAGTGACTCCTCGGATTTGCTCGGCGTCTTCCAGATCACCGATGATGCCTTGTTGTTGCTCGGGGTCGTCTCGCCAGATGATGGCTTCTACGAGACCAACCTGACCTACGACCCGCCCGTCGAGATCCTCTCCTTCCCACTCGAGATGGACGCGTCCTGGACCACCGATGCTTCGGTCTCGGGGACGGCGCAGGGCGTCTACAGCATCTACGACGAGGAGTACTCCTCGCAGGTCGACGCCAAAGGCACCTTGCGCACCCCTTACGGTGACCTCGAGGTCTTGCGCGTGCGCGTCGAGCTCGATCGCACCATCGGCTTCTACACCACAAAGATCCGCACCTACGCTTTTGTCTCCGAGTGCTTTGGCACCGTCGCCACCATCGTGAGCGAGGATGACGAGGACGAGGTCGAGTTCACCACCGCCTCCGAAGTCAGGAGGCTCGCCCAGTGAACCTCGCCACCCACCCATACGCGACGCGCATGGTATGCGGCTTCCTGGCTATCATGCTCTCGGGATGCCTCGCGCATCACCAGGGCGCCATGCCCGGCGAGCCGCAGGACGCGACGTTTGCCCCCATCGAGGACGCGCGCGTGCGCTACGTCGATGTGAACAAGGAGGGGAAGGCCCCCGTGGTGCTCGTGCACGGGTTCGCCGCGTCGCTCAACACCTGGGGTGGGATCATCCCCGTGCTCACCGAGCAGGGACACCGCGTCATCGCGCTCGACCTCAAGGGCTTCGGGTGGACCGATCGCCCACGCGGCGATTACTCGCCAGAGGCTCAAGGAAAGCTCATCCTGGGGTTGCTCGAGCACCTCGAAGTAAAGGAGCCTGTCGCCATCGTCGCGCACTCCTGGGGATCTTCCGTGGCGCTCGCCACCATCCTCCAGGCGCCCGATCGTTTTCGTCGCCTCGTGCTCTATGACGCCTGGGTCTACGCCGAGCAGCTCCCCACGTTCTTCCTCTGGTCGCGCACTGCGGCGCTCGGGGAAGTGCTCTTCGCGCTCTTTTACAAGGAGCAGCCGGACATCAAGATATCCGGCGCCTTCTATGACAAGACGATCATCTCCGAGGCACTCGTCGAGGATGTCGAGGCGCAGCTCGATCGCCCCGGTACACGGGCTGCGGCGCTCGCTGCGGTGCGTGGTCAGCGCTACGAGCTCGTCCAGGATCGCTACGCCGAGGTCGATCAGCCCACGCTCCTCCTCTGGGGGCGCGAGGATCAGGTCACGCCGCTTTGGGTCGGCGAGAAGCTCGTGAGGCAGTTGCCAAACGCCGAGCTCGAGGTGTTCGGGCAGTGTGGGCACTTCCCCATGATCGAGGCTTACCATCCTTCGACCGATGCGCTCGCGGCGTTTCTGGCAAAGGATCTCGATACGCCCGAGAACAAAGCCCCCGCAAAGGCAACGCCTGTGGTCAAACCGGTCGCCCCCGCGCAACCCGACGAGGATCTCTCCGAGGAGCCTCGCGGTTACGATACGCCAGGGGTCATGAGCGAAGATGAAGAGGTGTCGCCGTGAGCAAGCGTTTGCGTCAAAACCTCATCACCCTCACCGCGCTGACTGCGTTCGCCAGCGTGCCTTCACAGGCAGGCGCCACCGAGTTCTCGGAGCTCGGTCAGGGGCTCGACAACATCGGCAACGAATCGGCGGTGGATCTCAGCGGCTTCTTGAGGTTGCGTGGAGAGTCGCTCTACAACCTCGACCTCGATCATGGCCTTACGCCATCGGGGCTTCCGCTCTATCCCGTGCCGCTCGGTGATCCGACAGGGCAGCGCCTCGATCACTCCGACGCGCGCTTTCGCACTGACATTTCGCTCTATGCGCCGTTTGGCCAAGTGCGCGTGAACTCGCGCATCGACGTCGTCGACAACCTCACGCTCGGCTCCACGCCGCGCGGGATTCCCTCGACGACGACCTCGCAAGATCCTCCCCGAGAGCGCGTCTTTCGAATCAAGCGCGTCTGGGGCGAGGCGCTCACGCCGTTTGGTGTGATCGCCGCAGGTCGCATGGGGAACACCTGGGGGCTGGGGATGCTCTCCAACGGCGGTGATTGCCTCCAGTGTGATTCGGGCGACGCCGCCGATCGCATCGCGTTCGTGACCTCGCGCTTTAACCACTTCGTGGCCGTCGCTTATGACATCGGCTGGGTCGGTCCCACGGCGACGCGAAAGGTCGAGACGCGCGAGATCGATCTTGGCCGCAGTGATAACCTGCACACGGTCAACCTCGCGCTCTTGCGCCAGCGCGATGCGTTGGCGCTGGACCGCCGCAACCGCGCCGGGAAGGTCACCTTCGATTATGGCGCGGTGTTCTCGCACCGCTGGCAGCGCGACGATATCCCTGCCACCTACGTGCCGACCACCGAGCCTGTCGAGATCAACGACGCGCAGGTCATCGAGCGCAACTTCAGCGCGCAAGCCTATGATGTGTGGTTGCGCCTCGTGGGGCCAAACTTTCGCATCGAGGGCGAGGTCGCCATGCTCCGCGCGAGGATCAACGAGACCTCGGTCCTGCCCGGGACACGCTTCGACGTGCCGTCGCTCTCGACGCAGTTTGGCGCCGCGCTCGAGACCGACTTCGGCCCATACGATGGCCGCTTCAAGGCAGGCGTCGACCTCGGCGTCGCGAGCGGTGACTCTGCTTACGGATTTGGCGCCTCGCCATCGCTCGAGCAGACGCCCGGACAGCCCGGCGATCTCGAGGGCTCACAGGCAAATCCGCCCTATGATAACTCGGTCAACAACTTCCGCTTTCACCCGGATTACCGCATCGATCAGATCCTCTTCCGAGAGATCATCGGGACGGTGACGGATGCGTTCTACCTGCGCCCGCATGTCAGCTGGGATGCGTGGAAGGCGACCGCCGGGGTGCTCAGGTTCGACTTCGCCACGGTGGCGTCGCGCGCGATTTATAGCTCGTCCACGCCGGGTGGCGCGGAGCCGCTCGGGATCGAGCTCGATCCTTCGGTCACGTATTTGAGCCGGGATAAGTTTGGCCTGAGCCTCGATTACGCGGTCCTGTTTCCGCTGGCGGGGTTGGATAACGTGGCGCAGGGCATCTCCGCGAAGCCCGCGCAATCACTGCGACTTCAGCTGACCTATGGGTTCTGAGATGAGAAAGAGAGACAGGATGCATACGAAGAGGCTCGCATGCGCGCTCGCGCTCTCTCTCCTCCCGATGCTCGTCGGAGGATGCGAAGAGAACCTCACACCAGCGCCTGATCGTGACCTGTATATGGGCACCGGCGAACAGGTCGAGTTTAGCTGTTATCCAGACCTTGATGGCAAGATCACGGCATCAGAGCTCACCGAGACGCTCGGCGTCTCGGTCTCCTACCTGGTCAACCCACCAGGTACGATGCCTGCGGTCGATATCGCCGGTCAGATCAACACCGCTGGCGAGCGTCGCTGGGACTTCTCGCGAGATGCCGCCAGCGATCAGATCGCTCGCCTCGAGGCGGACCCGGTCCAGGGCAAGTGGTACGCGAGCAGCTTCCCCACAGGGCAGTTCGTCACGGCCAGTGATCTTGGCGGTTCGATCGAGAACATCTACCGCCGCGACGAGGATGGCTTCTACCTGTTGGGCATCGCCTCGGCCGAGGAGAACCCCGCCGAGGGCAAGACGCTGATCATCTACGAGACCCCCGTGGCGCTCTACCTCTTCCCATTGGAGAAGGGGAAGACCTGGGTCTCTGTGGGGACGACGCGCAACGCGATGTTCTATGGCATCCCATATGCGGGCAAGGACACCTACGAGGTCTCGGTCGAGGACACCGGCGAGCTCCTCTTGCCGGACCTGACCTTCGAGCAGGCGATGATGGTGCGCACCACCGTCAAGGTCGAGCCCGCCGTTGGCCAGTCGGTCACGCAACAGCAGGTCGGCTTTCTGTTCGAGTGCTTTGGCGAGGTCGCGAGGGCGACCGCGCCCACTGGCGTGACAGAGCCCAACTTTACCAACGCTGTGGAGCTGCGACGCCTCGGCATCGAGCCTTGAGACAACACTCATTCACCCGATCGCTCTTGTTACAAAGGCGATCTTCTTGAAAGCCCGCACTGAATCGGTGCGGCACGCGATACGCGAAGGAGATAACGATGAACGCACAAACCCCTTGGGACCTCTGGAAGAAGGCATTCTTTAACTGGGAGAACCAGACGGCGAAGTACCTCGAAGAGGTCATGAAGAGCCCGCTCGTCCTCAAGCCAGGCGGGATGCTGCTCGGCTCGATGACCAAGAACCGCGCCAAGACCAACCAGGTCATGACGCAGATGTGGGGCAACATGGGCCTCCCCACAAAGACCGATCAGGAGCGCATGCTTCACGCCATCAACCAGCTCCAGTCCAAGATCTATGACCTCGAGGAGCGCCTCGAGGAGCTCCAGGAGAAGGAGAAGTGAGCTTGTCGCCGCCTCTCCAACGATGCGGCGAGGAGCGAGGGGGCAACCTGCCTCCTCGCCTCGAGATGAACAGAACGAACTGCGAGGATCGGTAAATCATGGATGTCTCCAAGTACATGGATCTCAACCCCGCCGCGCGCGTGGTCTTTAATTGCTTGCCCGAGCGCCGCACGCGCGTGCGATTTATGGTTCCTGATGGCCAGGGAGACTGGCGCGCGATCACATGGGGCGCTTTCGCCAATGAGATCGAGGCCGTCGGCCTCTACCTCAACAGCATCGGCCTCAAGCTCGGCGATCGCGCCACGATCCTCGCCAACAACTGCGTCGAGTGGATGTCGGCAGCGCTCGGCATTCAGGCCGCTGGCGGCGTGATGGTCCCGATTTACTCCTCGAGCACCACCGAACAGATCGCCTATGTCGTCGAGCATAGCGACGCGCGCGTCCTGTTCGTGGACTCGGACAAGCTGCTCCGCCGCGTGCTCGAGCAGTGGGAGCAGGTCGAGGCCGGGTTGCTTCGCATCATCGCGCTCAATGACACGCTCGATGTGGCAAAATCACTCGAGGCGCTGCGCGCTGAAGGCAAGGCGGCGCCATCGGCGTCGAAGGTCTCCGAGAAGTTCGTGAACTGGAGCCAGGTGCGCTCGCAGGGCAGGGCGCTCGCTGAAGAGTCTCCCGACAAGATCTACCAGCTCCTCGACAACGTCTCGATCGATCACAACGCCGTGATGCTCTACACCTCGGGCACCACGGGGTTGCCAAAGGGCGTGCCGTTGACGCACCGCAACGTCGGCGTCAACGGGCGCGATTGGATGCAGTGCAACGCGCCGCTGCTCGAAGAGGGGTATGTCGACCTGCTCTGGTTGCCGTTGAGCCATATCTTCGGGTTTGGCGAGGTGTGCCTCGGCAACACGCTCGGGTTCGTGACCTACTGGACCGATCCTGTGAATGTCCTGTCGCAGCTCCCCGAGGTGCGCCCCGAGGTCTTCATGAGCGTGCCGCGCATGTTCGAGAAGATGGCGACGGCGGCCATGGACGAGTCCACGCAGAAAGCGCAACGTGCCAAGCTCGACGCCATCACGGGTGGCAACCTCAAGTTCTGCCTCTCTGGCGGCGCGGGCTTGAAGCGCGAGGTCAAGGAGTTCCTCTTCACGCATGACATGCTCATCATCGAGGGGTATGGCCTGACAGAAGCGAGCCCCACGCTCACGCTCAATCGCCCCAGTGATTTTCGCTTCGACTCGGTCGGCAAGCCGCTCCAATCAGTCGAGCTCAAGCTGGCCGAGGATGGCGAGATTCTGGCGCGCGGCGAGAGCATCTTTAACGGCTACCACAAGAACCCGCGCGCCACGGAAGAGACCTTCACCACAGATGGATGGCTCAAGACGGGCGATATCGGGCGGTGGACCGATGATGGGTTCCTCCAGATCATCGATCGCAAGAAGGAGATCCTCGTCACGGCGCAGGGCAAGAACATCCCTCCGGCCAACATCGAGATCCGCTTCCGCGATGATCCCTATATCGCGCATGTGGTCGCTTACGGTGACGGAAAACCATTTATCACCGCTGGCGTGTGGCTCCACGAGGAGGTGATCGAGCCTTACCTCGAGGAGCACGGCGTAAAAGGCAAAGAGGCGCGCGCCGAGGCGCTCCAGAAGCTCGTCACCGAGCGCGTCGAGCGCGCGAATCAGGGGCTCGCGCGCTTCGAGTCGATCAAGAAGTTTGTCATCATCGACGAGCCCTTGACCGTCGAGAACGGGCTCCTGACGCCGACGCTCAAGGTCAAGCGCAAGAAGGTCTACGAACGTTTCGATGATGCGTTCCAGTCCCTCTACAGCAAGTGATTGATATTGTATTGTTTTTGAAGGCGCATCGAGCGGCGAGAGGCCGCTCGGCTTTCGACGCCTCGCCGCTCTGAGGATGGGGCGCCGAGGGCTGTAGCCGAATCAGTGTACGAGAAGTTGATGGCATCATCCCTCGATGCCATGCCCCAGAGAATGGGTGAGATGTCATGAGCAAGGTATTCGACAGGATCAAGAACCTCGTCAAGGCGCCAGCCAGAGGCCGGGCGCCCGTGGGTCAGACGCCCGCCGATGTGATCTGGACCGAGAACAAGTGGAAGCTCCTTCGCTATCGCCCTCGCCCCGAGGGCCTGGCGTTCGAGACGCCTATCTTGCTCGTGCCTTCGCTGATCAACCGCCACTACGTGCTCGACCTGATGAAGGGGAAGAGCTTCGCGGAGTGGATGGTCGCGCAAGGTCATGATGTCTACATCATCGACTGGGGCACGCCCGGACCCGAAGATCGCTACCTGACGTTCGATGAGATCTGTGACGGCTACATCGGGCGAGCAGTCCGCAAGGTCGCGCGTCGCTCGCCGCGCCAGAAGACCCACGTGTTGGGTTATTGCATGGGCGGGACGATGACCTCGATTTATACAGCGCGTCGCCCCGAGCATGTGGCCTCCTTGCTCGCGTTGGCCGCGCCGATCGACTTCGATCATGGCGGCATTTTGACGACGTGGACGCGGGTCTCGACCTTTGACCTGGACTCGCTCATCGAGGCCACTGGCAATGTGCCCTGGCCCCTGATGCAGTCGGCGTTTCACATGCTGCGCCCGACGATGAACCTCTCCAAGGCGACCTACATGATCGATCGCGCCTGGGATGATCAGTTCCTCGATGGGTTCTTCGCGATCGAGACCTGGGGGAATGACAACGTCTCGTTCCCTGGCACATGTTACAAGCGCTACATCAACGAGCTCTATCGCGATAACCTCTTGATCAAGGACCAGTTCTCGCTCTCGGGTGAGGCCGTAAAGCTCGAGAACATCACCTGCCCGACGCTTGCGATCTGCTTCCTGCACGATCACATCGTGCCGCTCCCCTCGGCAGAGATCCTGATCGATCGAGTCAGCTCCGAGGACAAACAGTGTCTGCGTCTTAACGGCGGACACGTGGGCGCGGTGGTCTCGAGCAAGGCTTCTCAGGGACTCTGGCCGACGATCTCGACCTGGTTTGCCGAGCGTGATGGCGCCAACACGCCAAAGTTGCACGCCGCCGCTGGCGAGTGATTTAAAGGTCGGCGTCGAGCAACCGCTCGATTACACAAGAGAATTGAAGGGCATGCGCTTTGGAGACTCCAAGGCGCATGCCCTTTGTTGTAGGATGGGATTTCGAGCAAGATCACACATGGCAACGAGGAGGCATCCGTGATCAGCAAGAAGGTGTTTCGTGGAGAGTATCGCTGGGCCACGCTTATCCTGAGCGCGCTGCTTCTCGTCCTGATCGGTTGCGCTGTTTACGCGGGCGCGTACTACCACGCGATGCAGAACCGTTGCTGTGATTGCACACGCGTGATGGACATGGCGCCCGTCGTGAAAGTCACCCAGCCATTGCGCGCAGGTCAGCGGCTTCATCCAGGGATGGTCACCGTCGAGGATGTCCCCGAGCGGTTCCTCCCACCCGACCCACTGCTCGGCGGTGATTTGTCGAGGTACGAGGGGCGCACGCTCCAGGTCGATGTTCCGGCGGGGCAGATGCTCCTCGAAGCAGACTTCGAGGTTCCCGAGCGCGAAAACCAGCGCGCCGAGTAAGTCAGAACTCGAGCGGTTGCTTTTTGCCCTCGTCGAGCCAGACCCACCACGCAGCGTGTGACTTTTGCGCATCTCCGTAAGTGGCCGCCGCGGCGATGTACGGTGAATCTTGGAGGATCGGCAACGTGGTCGGCTCTCGATGGATGATGCCCAGGTCTTCCAGCGTGGCCAGGTGCGCTGCGTCTGCCAGCGCCTGCGCTCCATCGTCGTGGATGGTGGTGTTCGAGAGCCCCAGATAAATCAATGAGTCGAGCTGCGTGGCCCTGGCGATGATATGGCAGACGCCATTGTCGAGGTCGTTGTCAGTCAAATCCAGGAACTCGAGTTTGGGGAAGGCGCCATCGTCCAACAACACCTCGACGCCATCGGTTTCGAGCTTGTTCCAGGAGAGGTTGAGGAGCTCGAGCTGTTGCTGGAATGGTGCGCTGGCGAGATGTTCGGCGCCCCTGCCGCGAAGTTGGTTGCTCGAGAGGCTGAGGTGTCGCAGGCTCTTCAGCCCTGTGGCGTTCCCCAGTGCTTCTGCGCCTGCGTCCGTCACGCCGTTGCTCGAGAGGTCGAGGGAGATCAACGTGTCGAGGTTGGGGCTCGCGGCCAGCGCTGCGACACCTTCATCTCCCAACCTGTTGCTTCTCAAAAGCAACCGCTCGAGCTTCGTGAAGGTCTCGATTTCAGCCAGCGCCATGGCTCCTTCGGCCTCGAGTCGCATTCCATAGAGGTTCAGGCGCTCGAGCGAGGGGGCAAAGGCAGCTTTCGCCAACGCCCGGACTCCATCCGCTCCGAGCGTCGCGGTGATCGAGAGGTCGCGGATGTTCGTGATCGCTGTGTTGGATGCGAGCGCCTCGATGATCTCTACAGTGATTTTGTTGCCCGAGAGGTCGAGGACCTCGAGCGCGCCAAGGTGCGGCGTGGTGCTGATGTGTTCGAAGCTCGCCACATCGAGCGAGCAGCCATCGAGTTTAAGCTTCTTGACCCCGGAGAGCACCTCGGAGCCGAGGAGGTCGACGGCGCCCTTCGCGCCGAGGTTGTTGTAGGTCAGGTCGAGCTCCTCGAGGTTGGTCAACGTGGTCGAGGCTGCCAGCGCTTCGGCTCCCTTGCGCGTGAGGTTGCAGCTCTCGAGCCTTAATTCGCGCAGGTTGCCAAGTTTTGGCGAGGACGCGATTTGTTCGGCGCCGTTGTTGCCAATGGCGTTGTTGGCCAGCGCGAGCGTCTCGAGCGCGGAGACATCGGCGGAAAGAAGCGCGTCCACTGCCCTGGTGCGCGCCTTGTTGTACGTCAGGATCAGGCCGCGCATATTCGAGAAGTCGAGCCCGTTTGCCAGCGTCTCGATGCCCTCGTCCTTGAGCCGGTTGTGCTCGAGGTCGAGGAACTCCAACGGGCCGAGTGATGCTGCGCCGACGAGCTCGTCTGCTGACGCCACATCCAGGCTACAACCCGCGAGCCGCAAGCGCGTGATGGTGCCGAGGTTTGGCGAGGCAAAGAGCGCCTTGGCGCCTGCTGCGCGCAAGCGCACGCCGCGCAAGTCGAGCTCGCGCACGTTCGCCAGGTGCGTGCAGTTGACCAGCGCGGTCATGCTCTTTTTGGGCAGCTTTTGGTTCACCAGATCGAGCCTGAACCACGCGAACGGCATGATCTTCTGGCTCCAACGCTCGAGCTCCTCGAGCGAGGAGACCGTGAACAATAAACCATCCCATTGTTGGGGGTTGCTCGAGAGGTAGGGGAGCCATTCGTCAGTGTATGCGTCGGGTGCTTCCTCGAAGACGCGCTCGAGCAGGCTGGTGACTTTTTGGCGGCGAGCATCATCGCGCGCGAGTTCGTTTACGCCGTGCTCGAGTAAAGAGCGAAGCTCTCCGAATGCATCTTTGATGGACATGACAAAACCTCCAAGAAACAACAAAAGTCACAGTGAGACAGGGGTGGCACGCGGCATCATACGCAGATGAGCCGTGTTGTCTGCACATCATTCGATCGTTATGAGCCGGAATGAGCTTGAATAGAGCGGTTGGATCAGCCCTTGTCGGTGGGGATAAAGCGATCGATCCCTTGCCATCCATCACTCTGGCCGTCGGGCATCCATCGATACTCGGGCTCGAGCAAGTCGTTGAGCTTCTCCATGTACTCGTCGGTGTGCGTCTGGAGTTGCTCGCGGATGTCGTCGGGGATGCTCGCGCCAAAGGCGCGAAAATCACTGGGGTATTCGTGACGAGGCACGCGCCACGGTTCGCCGACGCGCACGTGCACGGTCGTATTGGGTTCGGGCCTCGGGCCGTTGACAAACGCTTCTCTGGCGCCCGATACGCCGATGGGGAGGATGTCCGCGCCGAGCTCGAGCGCGAGCTGCATGGTGCCGATCTTCCCGGGAATCAACCTGCTCGAGATGATCCCTTCCGGGTAGACGTGCATGAATTGATTTGCCCGCGAGGCGCGCCTGGCGAGCCGCAGCGATGCATCCATCATCTCTGCGAACGTGCGCTGTAGCGCCTCGCGGTAGGGGAGCATCCTCGGATCGAAGGACCACCCGAGCATTCGCCTCGGCGTGTTCAGGATTTTCTGAAATTTGGGGTCATCCGGCAAATCCTCGCCAGTGTCGATGTGATCGCGCAAGGCGCGGTAGGTCTCTGCGTCTGGAGGCTCGCCAAACAACTCGTTGTAGTCGGCCACCAGGATATAACCTCGCGAAGCGAGCGGGATGTTGCCCGTCTTCGAGAGGAAGACCTGCACGGGATAACCGGAGTTAAAGGGCCTGGGCTTGATCCACGAAGAGAGCTGCACGCCCAGCGCGTCATAGAGGCAGAACCTCGTGGGGAGCCAGTCGTAGTAGTTGGTGTGGTTGGTGACCACGATGACGGGGCGATCGAACTTGTCGATCGAAAACCCCTCGCGAACGAGGCGGAAGCTCGGGACGCTCCCGAGCACGCCTCGTACGAGCATGATGCTGGTCTTGATCCAGAGCGGGTCGGCGACCGACTCGAAGTTGACCATCCATGGCAAGTCCACCCACGGCGTGAGCTCGAACCCGAGAACCTTCACATCATCCTCCGAACATCATCTTTCTGGCGCGTGATTCTATGCCAGTGATTTTGACCCGTGCCCCCCGAGGTTGGCAAGTCACCTCGATACGTGTGCGGCGAGCAAGAGGATCATGCCTCGCTCCTCGCCGCACACGTGTCGTTCTTTCCCGGTTGTCTCGGAGCGCCGTTCGCATGGGTTGGTGGTCGCCGCGATCTGGCACGATGTTTGGAGCTGCCTTCCTGTGCAAAGGCGCATGCCATAAGGGTTTGGCGGTATAGCATTGCTTCGGCATTTTCCAAACATCGTGCCAGATCGCGGCGGGTGTTTCGGGCGGTGGTTCGCGTGGTAGACTCGCGCGGCGGATGAAACAGAACCTCGAATGAAAGCCCTTTGCAGGAGCAAGACGTGAAGCTTGGTGATGAGAGTCGATGTCGATTGATCGGGATGGTGCACCTCGATGCCCTCCCTGGTAGCCCGAACTGGAGCGGCGAGATGGGGCCACTGCTCGATGCCGCTCGCCGCGACGCCGAGGCTTTGGCCGAGGGAGGTTGCGACGCGATCCTCGTGGAGAACATGAAGGATCTCCCTTACCTCAAGGGCTCGGTCTATCCGGAGACGGTCGCGGCGATGACGTTGGCGACGGCCAAGGTCGTCGAGGAGTTTGGCTTGCCGACGGGCGTGCAGGTCCTGGCGGCGGCAAATCGTGAGTCGCTCGGTGTGGCGCTGGCTGCGGGCGCGAGCTTCGTGCGCGCCGAGGCGTTCGCCTACGCGCACGTCGCTGACGAGGGGTGGATCGACGCGAGCGCCGGGCCGATGTTGCGCGCGCGCAGCGCGATGAAGGCCGAGCATATCGCGGTGTGGGCGGATGTGCAGAAGAAGCACGCCGCGCACGCGGTGACGCAGGACCTCTCGCTCGAGGAGCTGGCGCATGGCGCCATCTTTTGCGGCGCCGACGCGCTCATTGTCACGGGCGCTTCCACAGGTCATGCCGCCAACGTGGACGAGGTCGAGCGCCTGGATGGCGTCGGCGTCCCGGTGGTGGTCGGGAGCGGAATCACCGCAGATAACATCGACCAGTACACCGCCGCGCACGCCGTGATCGTGGGAAGTTGGTTAAAGCGCGAAGGGAACTGGCGCGCGGCAGTGGATCTCGAGCGCGTGCGCGCGCTACGCGCCGCCAGAGATCGTGCGCTGGAAGGGTGACGAGGTTGAACCTCGCGCGCCACTGGACGCATCTCCAAGACGGACTATCATTCGTTGCGAACGGAACTTGTGTTACGTTCGCGCATCGACTCGAGTAATGAGTAGAGGGCGTCGTGCGCATTCTGTGCGATAAAGCGCCCTTTTGCCATTAAATCAGAAACAATCAGGAGGTATGCATGTTCGGTGGTGTAAAGGTAACCTGGCTCGGCCACGCTACGTTTTTGTTCGAGACGCCCGAGGGTAAGAAGATCCTCGTCGATCCTTTCCTCGCCAATAACCCCTCGTGCCCCGAGGAGTTTCATAACGTCGAGGTCGACGCGATCCTGATCACGCATGGCCACGGTGATCACATCGCGGACGTCTTCACTGCTCACGAACGTTGCAGCGGTCCGATCGTGGGGATCTTTGACCTGACCACGTGGCTTGGCATCAAGGGCGTGCCCGAGGAGAAGCTCGTCGGGATGAACAAGGGTGGCACCATCGCGCTCGATGGCCTGGATGTGACCGTGCACATGACCAACGCGCACCACTCCTCCTCGTTTAACGACGATGGCCAGATCGTGTATCTGGGCGAACCTGCGGGCTATGTGCTCACCTTCTCGAACGGCAAGAAGTTCTACATCGCTGGTGATACGTGTCTCTTTGGCGACATGGCGCTCATCGGTCAGATCGAGCAACCCGATGTGGCGATCCTCCCTATCGGCGATCACTTCACGATGGGGCCGCTGCACGCCGCGCACGCTTGCCGCTTGCTCGATGTCGCGCATGTGATTCCTTGCCACTACGCGACCTTTGGCTTGCTCACAGGAACGCCCGAGAAGTTCTCCGAGGAGATCGCCAAGCTCGAGCTCTCCACGCAGGTGCACACGCTCGAGGCGGGCAAAACCGCTGGTTGAAGGCGCGCTATTCTGAGGCGAGAGCGCGACCTCTGGGTCGCGCTCTCGCCTCGAAACATCCCTCCTCTCGCGCGCTCCATCACGTCGCATGTCGAGCGCACGGCTGCTGCCTGAAGTCGTTATTTTGTCACAAAAATTTCAATTGACACTCGAACGCAGAGTGAAAGAGGGTTTGTGCGCGCTACATCATGATGGTTCTGAGCGCGCGGGCAAAAACCTCGCGCCAGGTTGTTAATCGAGGTCCTCGAATTGTGCCTCGACTTCATGGGGGCGCTCTATTTGGCTCGGAGCGATGCTACAACTACAACCAGCCCAGGAGCCCGGTCATGAGGTTGCGGGATATTCTTTTCCAGAGCACCTTTAGCAAGATCTTCGTGTACAACATCCTCTTCGAGGACGCCGAAGTCGACGAGCGCTTCCTCGGTGTGGATGAGGACTCCAATGTGTTGAGCATCACCGGCGCTGGTTGCGGCGTCGCGGGTATGGTCAGCCGCCGCGCTCGCAGCCTGGATGCGGTCGACATCAACCAACACCACCTCGCCCTCGCCGCCCTCAAAATCACCGCCGCGCAACGCCTCACGCCTTATACGACCTTCTACGATCTCCTCGGCCACGGCGTCGTGAAGGACCCTTACGAAGTGGTCAAGCAGATCGCGCACTACATGCCGCACTGGGTGCAGCGTTATTGGAAGCGCCACCACGAGCGCTTCTCCTCGAACTTCTATGAGAAGGGGTTGACCGCCGAGTCGCTCAAGATCCTCCGTAACCTGGTCGGGTTGGACGCCGAATACCTCCGCTCGCTCGCTGCGAAGACGCACGAGCAGCGCATCGCGAGCATCGACGAGGTCATCGGACCTGTCTTCGAGCGCCCGCTCATCAAGGCCGCGACGCAATCGCCGCTCCAGTTGATCTCGCTCGGCGTGAACTACGAGCAAAAGGAGCGCATGCTCGAGGCTGAAGGCGCCCAGACCATGGTCGACTTCATCATGCATCACCTGCGTCGCATCGTGGTCACCGACCTCGAGACCAACTGGTTTGCCTGGTTGAACGTCGCAGGTCACTACAACCACGATCGCGACGACGCCGTGCCTCCTTACCTGCGCAAGTCGCGTTGGGAGCGCTCGATTCATGCGCCGACGCGTGTGCGCTATCACCATCGCAACCTGTTTAGCGTCATGGGCGAGGCGCCGCGCAAGACGTGGACGCACTACACCTTGTGCGACATGCCTGATTGGTTGCCACCAGCGCTTCAGCGTCAGCTGCTCGAAGAGATCCTGCGCACCAGCAAGGATGGCGCCGTGATGTTGTACCGCACCGTCGAGGATGATTGCCTCGTCGATCGCCTCGGCTTCCATGGCCACTTCAAGCGCATGGACAAGGAGTCCGAAATCGCGACCGATCTCGATCGCTCGCGCCAGTATCGCCATGTTCACTTCTACAGGATCTCGCACGCGTCATGACCGAGCCTCAAGCAGCACAGAAGACCGAGCACCGCGACTTTTTGAACAAGTACTACGGCGCCTCGCGTTGGTTCTACGACGTGACGCGCAAGTACTACCTGTTCGGGCGAGATCGCGTCCTCGAGCAGCTCTCACAGCAATCATGGCACACGCTCGTCGAGATCGGCCCTGGCACCGGGCGCAACCTGCGCAAGATCCAGGCGAGCAAGTCCAACATCCTGCTCGGCGGCGTCGAGGCCAGCGACGCGATGCTCGAGTACGCCAAAAAGCGCGTGCCCGGCATCCACTGGAAGCAAGGGTTTGCCGAGGACACCGACTACACGAGCTTGCTCGGTCGGCGCCCTGACCGCGTCCTCTTCTCTTACTGCCTCTCGATGGTGCAAGAGCGCGAGGCGGCGATCGAGCGCGCCAGAGAGAGCCTCTCGCCGCGCGGCGAGGTCGTGATCGTGGACTTTGCCGATCTGTCCGGGTTGCCAAAACCCTTCGGGCCAGCGCTGCGAAAGTGGCTCGAGGCTTTCCACGTCCAGCCGCTCGATCACGACTTCCTGGCACAATTCACCGACAACATCGAGTACGGCCCAGGTCGCTACTTTGTCATCGCCAGGATACCTGCACTGGTCGAGTGATGCCTGCGCTCCTCACATCCCACACCTCGAAGCATCGAGCTCGAGCGGTGCGGTCACTATCCCTGGATGGAGCGCTTCGCCCAGGACAGTTTCTTGCGTGTGATCGAGGCGTGGATGCTCCGCCATGTGACCCAGTGATTTTCGATGGCCGCCAAAAGATGTGCTGTTTCTAACGGCATAAGGCTTGCCTTGTGACAAACCACGGATACGCCATTTATCGGTTTGATTTCGAGGTTTGGTCATGAAGTACGTTTCGATTTTATCATTTTGCTGCGCGGCGTTGCTCCTTGCGGGGTGTTCGCGCTCGCCAGAAGAGCAACCCACCGAGCCCGTGACACTGCTCGATCTGGGCGTCGTCGAAGACGCTGGCCGCGATCAGGGGGATGTCATCGAGGACATGCTCGATGCCGACGAGGATCTTGGCGAGGCCGCTGATCTCGCGGATTTATCGCCATCCTCGGACATGCCCGCTGACGAGGATATGACGGCGAGTGACATGGGGTCAGCGCTTGATACGCCGTGCGATCAGGCGTGGAGTTGGAGCAACGGCACCGAGTTCGCAGGTTCGGCGAGAGATCACCACGTCACCTTTGTCCACCAGACGCCACAGGGAGCATCGCTCCATGTGATCTCGGGTACGAACTACCGAGGGTTGTTCGATGATCACTGGCGCGCGTCGATCCTGGAAGATGGCGAGCTTGGCGAGTGGGAGCAAGGCGTTGATTTGCCCTATGTGCGAGGAGGCATGGCGTATGCTCCACACCGGGAGAAGCACCTCTTCCTTGGTGGTCGAGATGCTCGCGGTATGGTCCAAACCGTGCTGGTCAGCGTGCACGACGAGGATGGCGAAATAACAGGCTTCGAGGAGACCACGCCATTGCCAGCAGCGAGGTTTCACGGCTCTGCTGTGGTGCACGAGGATCGCGTCTATGTCAGCGGTGGCCTGACCAGCAATGGGCAGGCGCAAGACAGCCTCTATATTGGCGAACTGGACGAGGACAGCCGCGTGACCTCCTGGCGCGCCGTCGCGCTCCCCGAAGCGCGTTCGCACCACGCGAGTTTGGTGCACGATGGCTACCTTTACATGCTGCATGGGTTTAGCGGGAACCCATTCCAGAACGCGACCACAGATCATCGCGATATCATCCGCGCGAAGCTCGATCCTGTGACGGGCGATCCTGGTGAGTGGGAGTTGTTTCTGGAGGAGAACGTCGGGGTTTCGACGATGTCTGCGACGTTGTCGGGGGATTGCGCGTGTAGGCTCGGTGGGCTGATGGCGGTGCCATTGTCAGGCTATGATTATAGCAACGCGATGGTGTGTTATGACCTGAACTCGGGCACAGAGATGGTCACGCGCTCCCAGCATGCGTTCCTGCTCGGGCGCTCACACATGCACCAGGCGCCACTCTACAATGGCGCTTATTACATCGTCGGTGGGAGCGAGGCGTACCAGACCGTCACGACCGAGGTCGAGATCGGGCGATTGGCTCCCTGAGAAATCGTCGGAGAGCACAAGAACCGGGTGGTTTTGTCCTCGCATAGTCGCCATCTTTTCCAACGTCAGCGCATTGAAGTGCATGAACAAGGAGAGGAAAGGAGCCATGGCCATGGAGCAAGCACACCAGGATTACGAGCGCGTCGCCGCAGCGATCGAGCACCTCGAGGCGAGCCGATTCGAGCACCCTTCGTTGGAGGAGCTCGCTGATTTTATGGAGCTTAGCCCCGCGCATGCGCAGAAGCTGTTCCAGCGTTGGGTGGGTGTGAGCCCAAAGAGGTTTCTCCAGGGTTTGACGCTCGAGCACGCGCGCGACTTGCTCGGCAAGTCGCGCAGCGTGCTCGACACCTCGCTCGAGGTCGGGCTCTCTGGCCCGAGCCGACTTCACGATCTGTTTGTTTCCATCGAGGCGATGACGCCCGGCGAGTATGCGCGCGCCGGGCGAGGCGTCGAGGTGCGTTGGGGCTCCTCGCCGGGGCCATTTGGTCAGGCAGTCATCGGTTGGACGGAGCGCGGCGTGTGCGCGCTCTCATTCCTTGCTCCCGAGGAAGATCCTCTCGAGATCATCACCAGAGATTGGGGAAAGGCGACCTTGATCGAGGATCAAGAAGCGGCGAGAGCGTGGAACGAGCGCATCTTCTCGCCGATCGAAGAGCAACCTGACGAGCCGCTCTCGATGGTCGTCAAGGGGACGAACTTTCAGCTCAAGGTGTGGGAGGCGTTGCTTCGTATCCCGCCTGGCCAGGTCGCCAGCTACGATCAGGTCGCACGGAGCATCGACAAGCCCAGGGCATCTCGTGCCGTGGGGCAGGCGATCGGGCGCAACTCCATCGCCTATCTGATCCCCTGTCATCGCGTGCTGCGAAAGGATGCATCCTTGAGCGGTTATCGTTGGGGAGGCTCCAGAAAGCGCGCCATCCTCGCGCACGAGTTCGCTCGAGCGAACTCGTGAACTGCACACCTCGCCACGCGCTAGAAGTCCGGGAGCTGCGTGAGGTCGAACGGAGGCTCGTCACACGGTTCCTCGAAGAGCCAGTCCGGGAAGCACTCTCGGTACGCTTCATCGAGCTCCGCGCGCTTTGCTCTCGTCGGTGCCGTGGTGCCGAGATGCTTCAGGAGCTCTCGGGTGAGCTTTGCCGTGCGAGGTGAGCGAATGGTGCCAAAGAAATAGGAGCGCCAGGCGCGCGGGATGCTCTCGTCGAACATGGCATCCGCGATAGCGATCGCCTCGGCGTGCTCGAGGTAACTCACGAGGCCACGGTATTCGACGCGCTCCAGGTGCGAGAAGATGCCGCCCTTTCGCAAGATGTCGAAGAGACCGTAGGTGTTCGAGTAGTCGACCGAGATTTCGAGGGTCTTGAATTTGGGCCAACGCCGGTAGTTCTTCACCAACATCTCGGTGTTCTCGATGTCGGGGTTACTCAATATGAGTGTGTGGAGTTTGGGGAACTCGAAGAGCTCGAAGATGACCCCGAAGTCCATGGATGAGGTGTCGATCTGCAAAACCTCGAGGTTCTCCCACGTCGCGCGATCTTCCTCGTTGAGTTTGGTGGCGAGCGGGTCTCCTGTGCGAACCTTGTCGAGGAACAACCTCTCGAGGTTTGGGAACGCTTCGGGAGCGTGCCGCAAGAAGATCCCCATCGCGTTGCGAGGAGGGAACCAAAAGGTGATGTCGCGAACCTCGGGGTAGATCTTCGGTTCGCCACCAATCCCGAACATCTCCACGAGTTTTGGGAGGTCATCTTTCTGGATGGTCAGGTCGAGCTTCTCTTGCAGCATGAGGATCACCATGGGGCTGGAGTGGTGCTCTAAAAGTCTTCGAGGTTCGTCAGGTCGTAGGGCGATCCCTGCTGGTGGTAGATGTCGAGGGAAAACAAGAAGTCCGGGAGGGACTCCTCGAACACCCTGTCGAGCTGACCACGTGACATCTTCGAGTGCACCGGCGCGTCGATGTATTTCAGGATGTTGTAGAGGACCTTCTTGTTGGTGGGCGTCGAGATCGCTTTGAAGAGGTGCCTTCTCCAGAGCTTGGGGATGCTTTCGTCACGCACCAGATCGACCATGGCGTAAGCCGCATCGATGTTCGTCCCGACGGGTAAGCTGTCGAGCATCAAGCGGTCGAGCCTCGTGAACAGCCCTCCCTCCCTCAATAAAACGAAGTAGTCGTGGGTTTGCACCTGCCAAGTGGTCAGGTCGAGGCTCTTGAAGTTTGGCCAGGAGGTGTAGTTCGCCACGAGCGCTTCCAATGATTTTATCGTGGGGTACAGGAAATCGAGCGAGCGCAATGCGGGGAAGTCATACAGCTCGAATAGAAAGCCAAGCTCTGTGCGCATCGCCTCGAGCCTGAGATGCTCCAGCTTTGGCCAGCTCCTCGCGTCTTCGTCTGTGAGGATGGTGCCATAGTAGTTGTCTGGGATGATCGGGGAGTCCAATGACAAACTCCTCAAGTTCGGAAACACCGTCGTGGCGTGACGCAGGAACAGGGTGGTACTGGCTTCGGATGTGTACGAGAAGGAAATCTCCTCGACCTCGGCGTGGACGTTGAGGTTTCCTTCTTCGCCGAGGAGTTCGAGCATTCGAGCGTCGTCGAAACCCAGGTAGCTGTGGAGCTCGAGTTTTGTTTGCATCGTCCTGTCTCACTTCAGTTTCTGAAACAACCTTCTCTTCGCATCTTTCGAGGCTCTTGTGTACGACGGAGACGGCGGTTCGTGAAGCCTACAGGCCGCCTCATGTCGATCGTGATGCGGTGATAATTTATGTGAACGAACGCCTTGTGCCAGACGATTGAGGCGCGGTGCGCGATTGGTTATCCTCCTCGCGACTTTCCCAAAGGGAGGCACTTTCATGGTTTGTGATGTGTTGCTTGGAAGGGGCTCGATGAGGTTTGTTTTCCTGGTGCTCGCCATTTGTTTATGCGGGTGCAACGACCTCGACCCTGGCCGATACAATCAGCTCGACCGCCCGCGCATCCTCGGCGTAAAGGCGGACCCCCAGTCGATGCCCGCCGAGGGCGCCGATCTCTCGGCGCTTGTCTGGACGCCCGAGGATCAATCGATCTCTTACACCTGGCGTTGGTGTCCTTACAGCGTCCTGCCCAGAGACAACTACACCTGTCCGATCACGCGCGATGTGTATATCGCGCGGATGAGCAAGACGCTGACAGACTTCCTCGGGGAAGAAGTCGAGGCCGAGTTTTGGGATGTGATCCCTCCATTCGAGATCGGCACCAGTCAGGATTCGGGCATCTCCTTCGCGCATGGCATAGACGGAGAGACCGCCGAAATTATCTGCTTTCTCGGGTTATTCTCGACGGTGACGGATGAGGACGCGCTCGAGCTTCAAGACCACCTCCAGAGCTTCCAGTGCGAGGCGGGGTTCGAGATCGATCTTGTCGTCGAAGTGAAAGGGGAGGGGTGGAGTCAGGTCACCAAAAAGAGCGTCTTCGTGGAAACGCTCGCGGATGATCCACTGCGTAACCCGAGTATACAGTCAATCGAAGTTCGACCCCTGTCAGAACTCGTCGCGGAGCGTATCGGCTGGGAAGTCGATGATGAAGGAGAATACGCCTGGGTTCCGCTGGACGGGCTTTCGCTTCCTCGGGGCAATCGCTACGAAGTGCGCGCGGTGATGGACCCGGACGCCGTCGATACGATCGTGGTCGAGGAGCCTGACGAGGATGACCCTGACGCGATGCCGATCGATCCCGCCACTTTGAGACAGGAGTTCTTCGACTTTGGCTGGTACGCCGACCGTGAGTTGCTCGCTTACAGCGCGTTCTCTGGCACCTTCCCGCTCCCGAACGAGCAAGAGGATGGGCCGTTACTCGAGGCGCCAAACGAGCTCGATCTGACGGGCAGCCTCGGGCAAGTTTGCCCGGACGCTGCGCCTTGCCAGATGGAGATCATCCTCGTGGCTCGAGACGAGCAGTTTGGCATCGACTGGAAACGTCTGACCTTCGAGATCGTGGAGGCAGCGCGTTGAAGAAGCTACTTTTACACAGTGTACTCCTGTTTACCTTGCTCGCTTGTGCGGCGAGCAGCGCGTCCGCGCAGGACGCCTCGCCGCAACTTACCAAAGCCCCCGAGGTGATCTCACAGGCCGAGGTCGAATACCCCGAGGCGTCGTTAAAGGCTGGCGTCGAGGGCGAGGTCGTGCTCGAAATCACGGTCGGCGCGGATGGCAAGGTCGCCGTAGCGAAGGTGCTCTCTTCGCCTGATGAAGCGCTCGGTGAGGCCGCGCGCCAGGCGCTGCTCGCCACCAGGTTCTCTCCAGCCGAGATCGATGGCGAGGCCGCCGCGATCACATTCCAATACAAGCTCACCTTCGCGCTCCCGCCCTCCACGCTCGAAGCGAGGGTGGTCGAGAGTTCGGATGGCAGCCAGGGAGATCCAAAGATCTTGCCTGGAGCACAGGTCGAGCTTTTGGACGAGAGCGGCGAGAATGTGCTCGCGACCGCATTCAGCGATGCCAATGGCGAGGTTTCGTTCGAGCAGGTGCCGGGGGGCAAATATCGACTGCGCGTCTCGTTGGGGGAGCGTCCCACGGGCGAGGTCGAGGTCACGCTGGGTCATGGCGAGGTCATGGCTGTCGCGCTCGCGCTCTCGCCGCCACCTCCCGAGCCCGAGGAGGAGTTTCCCGAGGATGAGATCGTCGATGGAGAAGTGCGCACCACCGCGCGCAAGATCCCGCCCGATGTCACGCGCCGAACCATCACGCTCGAGGAGGTGCGACGCATCCCCGGTACGCGCGGTGACGTGGTGCGCGTGGTGCAAAACCTCCCAGGCGTGGCGCGTCCTCCAACATTCAGCGGTCAGCTGGTGGTCCGTGGCGCGGCGCCACAGGATACGAGGATCTTGCTCGAGGGGGATGTTGTCCCTGGTGTGTTCCACTTCCTCGGTGGCCCCGCCGTGGTGCAGTCCGAGTTGATCGAGTCGGTCGACTTCTTCCCAGGTAACTTTGGTGTTCAGTATGGGCGCGCTACCGCAGGTGTGCTCAACCTTCGCACGCGAGACCCGCGCGAGGACAAGCTGCATGGGTACGCGCAGGTCGACCTGTTGGACTCGGCGCTGTTGCTCGAGGGGCCGATCATCGACGGGTTGTCTTTTGCGATCGCGGGGCGCCGGAGTTACATCGACGTGCTCGCCAGACCGTTTGTCCCCGATGACAGCTTCACGTTCGTTTTGCCGCGATACTACGACTATCAAGGGATCTTGAGGTTGACGCGCTTTGAAAACCACACCGTGGAGCTGCTGCTCTACGGATCGCGTGATGCGTTGCGGTTGATCGGCGAGGATGAGAACGGCGAGGAGTCCGAAGAGGACTCCTTTGGCTTTATCAACAGCTTTTACAGGGGGCAGCTGCGTTGGGATTGGACCGCGCCGGATGCGCCGATGCAGAACTCGCTCTCGGTCTCCTTCGGGACCGCGGGCACGAGGTTCGAGGGGGGCGGCTTTGTCTTCGACACGGATCAGCTCTCGAGCATCATCCGCGAGGAGTTGACCATCAAGCTCGCGCCTCGGTTGGACTTTCGCATGGGCGCGAACTTCGAGATCGCGCACACCGACGTCGAGATCGTCGAGCCTCCGACTTACGATGACTCGGCCTTTGACTCGGATGGTTTCTCGAACAACGCGCCCGCAGACAGCGCGTATCCGGGCGACAATTTGTTTATCACCTCGCTCGATCCGAGAGCGTTTGTCAGCCCTGCGTTCTACACGGACCTGGTGATCCAGCCGTGGAAAGGTGCGCAGGTGATCCCCGGGTTAAGGCTCGACTATTATGGCTCCATTACGAGGCTCGCGCCCGCACCACGTCTGGCGATGCGGCAAGCCTTGTTCGATGAGAAGTTGACCTTGAAGGGGGGCGTCGGGCTCTATACTCAGGCGCCACAGTCGCTCTTTACCGATCCGAACTTCGGGACGAAGACGCTCGAGGAAGAGCGCGCGATGCAATACTCGCTCGGCTTTGGAGTCAGACCGCTAAAGCGGCTGTCGGTCGAGATCGAGGGGTTCTATCGCGACATGAGCAACCTCGTGGTGGAGGACTTCGAGCTCCAGTTCTACGAGGATGGCTCGTTCGATTATCAGTTCTTCGACAACGATGGAGAAGGGCGCGCGTATGGCCTCGAGACCTTGATCAAGCTCGACCCGGAAGAGGGCGCCTTCGGTTGGATCGCCTACACCTTGAGCCGTTCGGAGCGCTTGAACCTCGCGACAAACGAGTGGGACATCTACGCCAACGATCAGACGCATATCCTGGCGCTGGTTGCAGGTTACAAGTTCCCGCATGATATCTACCTCTCGACCCGTTTTCGCGTGGTCTCGGGGTTCCCATTCACGCCCGTGGAGAACGTCGTGTATGACGCGGACTCCAACCGCTACGAGCCGATTTATGGGAAGCCGAACTCGGCGAGGCAGGATGCCTTCCGACAACTCGATGTTCGCCTGGAGAAGTCATTCAAGATCAAGAGCCTGGAGCTCGCGGGGTATATCGATGTGCTCAACGCCACAAACAGAAGAAACCCCGAGAGCACCTTCTACACGTATGACTACAGCAAGCAGCAGGTGATCTCGGGGTTGCCTATCATTCCGAACCTCGGCGTAAACGGGCGGTGGTGACGCCGTTCTCGCCGCAGCGCGTGTCGGGGTCGATCAGTTGTTCGACTCCATGCAGCTGAAGTCATCGGCGCGTTGCGTCGCGCGCTCGAAGCTCGCGCCGTCGATGTAGCCGCGCGCGCCACAGTAGTAGCTGCGGCAGTCTTCGCTGTCCTTGAGTTCGATGGCGGAGTCCGTGACCACGATCTCGAGGACGCAGATGAACCCATCTTCTTCGTTGCGCTCCTCATAAACCCAGCGGTTTTCGCCGCTTGCCTTGGCCAGACCGTTCATGCTGCATGTGTGCGCGTTGGTTTGTACCAATTCGAAGGCGAACGAGAGATCCTCGCCATCCCTCTTGAGCGCGAGGCAGTCGGTGACCTCCTCGTCGTTAGTCGCATCCTCGCCATCGAACACCTCGATGATGTGATTCCATGCGTATCCGCCCTCGATCGATGTGTTGGCTGCCGGCACGTCAGGCTCGACCGGAGGGGTCGTCTCTGCGGGGGAGTCTGCGGGCTTGGTCGAGGTCTCTTTGGGCGTGGTGTCCTCGTTGACCGTGTCTTTCTTGCAAGCGACGACAGAGGTCATCGCGAGCATCATGGCCAACGAGAGGATGAGTTTGTGCGTGTTCATATGCGTGTCTCCATGGAGAGAGTGAAGTCAGTGGTGCGCGCCGCCTTCGGCGGGTTTTTGGCGCTCTTCGGCGGGGATGAGTTTTTCGATCAGGCGACCGACGGTGGTGCCTTGAACGATGATGGAGAAGACCACCACGGCGTAAGTCGCGCCCAGGACGGCGTCCCGTCCTTCGAACTCGGGCAAGCTCATGGCGAGCGCGATCGAGATGCCCCCCTTGAGGCCACCCCAGGTCAGCACGCGCGTGGTGCCCTTCGAGAAGTTGACCTTGAGCGCCTTTAACCCTGCGAGTGGGACCGCCACAGAGACAAGCCTCACGCCCAGGCCGAGCGGGATCATCGCCAGGCTCACGATGAGGATATCGCTGCTGTACTTGAGCGAGAGGATCTCCATCCCGACAAGCAGGAAGAGCAACGCGTTGAGCGCCTCGTCGATAAACGACCAGACGATATCGAGGTGCTCGCGCGTGGTATCTTGCATGGCGAAGTAGCGGCCGCGGTTGCCGATAAACAGCCCCGCGATCACGCACGCCAGCGGCGAGGAGGTGTGGAGCTTGAAGGCGATCATGTTGATCACGGCCACAGCCGCTACCGAGATCAGGATCTCGAGGTTCGGTTGGTTGATCGAGCGCAGCGCGCGGTAAGCGCCATAACCCATCACCAAACCGAGCAGGACGCCGCCAAGGACCTCCTGGGCCATGAGCAAGGCCACCGCGCCCGCTGTCATCGCCTCGGCGCCGTGGTGGTGATCTCCTGCGCCGCCTGTGGCGATGCTGACCAACAGGGCAAAGATCACCACGCCGATCCCATCGTTGAACAGGCTCTCGCCGATGACCTTTGTCTCGAGCGCCTGTGGCGCTCCTGCGGCGCGCATGATGCCGAGCACGGCGACCGGATCGGTCGGCGCGATCAAGGCGCCAAACACCATGCAGAAAATCAATGAGATGCCGATGCCCTGGCTGGTGAACAGGAAATAAGCGGCTCCTCCCATGCCCGCGGTGGCGAGCATCGTCCCGACGACCGCGAGCGCGAGGACGGGCACGGCGTGATTGCGCAGCCGCTCGATGTCGGTGTGCATGGCGCCTGCGAACAGCAGGAAGCCGAGCATCCCGTGGAGCAGGGCGTAGGTGAAGTCGATGTTCTTGATCGCGCCGCGCACGATCGGGCCGACGCCGACCTCGGGGAAGAGGAGGTCAAAACCCATCACGAACAAACTCGCCAGCATCGCCGAGAAGGTCATCCCGATGGTAAAGGGGAGCTTGAAGAGGTGGTGGTTGACCAGGCCGAGGAGCGCCGCGATGCCAAAGAGCGCAGCGCCTGTGTCGAGCAATGAGAGGCCGTTCATCGAAATCCTTCCTTCCCCTCGCTCGCGTCCCGAGGGCGTCTGTTATCCCAAGATACGCATCGATACTCGCCATTGCCCTGCGTTGGCAAGTGAGGAGGACCTCGGAGCGCTTGCAATGCGCGAGGGTGGACCGAATAATGGGGGCTCGACGCAGGGGTTCTTTTCCCAAATACCCTCTGAGAGAGGTTGTGAATGCAGGATGTGCGTGGTCTTCAGTGGGCTGGGGTGGTGCTGTGCGTGGTGGCGCTCTGTTCGCTCGCGTGTGGGGGGATGAAGTTCGGGTTTCAACCTGGGGACATACCCGCCGAGAACACCTCGAGCCAACCCGCCCCCCGAAATCAAAACGCCACGACCAGCGGCGAGAGCGCGTCTTCAGAAACCTCTCTCGCCGCAAACGAGACCTCTGCGACAAAGGATGAAGAGCCGATCACATTGCTCCCCTCTCCCGAGGCGCTGCGTCGCGCGCGGGCATCCCAGATTCCCCCCGTCGAGGCGGGGCAACCGCTGGCAGGACCCTTCGATGGGCCACAAGCCACGCTGGTCTACGCCAACCGTAGCGGCGAGGTTACGCTTTATCATCCCGAAGCCGCCGTGGCCTATTTCGCGACGGGGAATGGGTTCGCCTGGAACTACATGATCACGCACGAAGGGTACTTCGAGTTTCAAAGCGGGGCTCAGCCCTTGCGCCTGGAGAAGCCTCCGAAAGAACTCACGGCGTGGCCGAGAGCGATCCCTGTCGCAAAAACGATCGCGTCGATCGCAGGAGAGCTTGTCGAGCTCGAGGAGAGCGATGGCGCAGCAGCGCGCGCTCGAAGGGAGGAGTTGCTCGAGCGTCAGGAGGCGATCTGGGCCGTGCTCGCCAACATGGACGAGCGCATCGGCGCCACTGTGGATGTGTTGGTCACGAGGATCGGCGCGCCGGATTGCGCTGAAAAGCGCGAGGGCGAGGTCCTGATCGGGTGCTACTGATCCGCGTCGGTGTCTGCTTTCCTCTGTGTGTGGTTTGGTGGTAGGTGTTTTACGTGTCGCGGCTCTTCGCCCAGGTCGCCGCGCAGAGTTCGTGTGGGCGAGCAAAGACCAGTAACGAGGCGCTCCAGCATGCTTTTTCAAAAGAAACGGCCACTGATTCAGATCAAAACTGCGGAAGAAATCGAGGGGATGCGACGCGCTGGAAAGCTCGCCAGCCAGTGCCTCGAACACATCACCAAGAGCGTCGAGCCGGGCATGTCCACCCAGGACATCGACGACCTCCAGATGGCCTTTGCCAAGAAGCATGGCGCCACGCCAGCGCCGCTCAATTACAAGGGGTTCCCAAAGAGCATCTGCACCTCCATCAACGAGGTCATCTGCCATGGCATCCCCGACAGCAAGGTGATCCTCGAGGAAGGGGATATCATCGGCGTCGACGTGACCCTGATCGTCGATGGATTCTATGGGGACAACGCCTCGACCATCCCCGTGGGCGAGATCTCGCCGGATGCTCAGAAGCTGCTCTGGCACACGCTCGAGTCACTGCGTCGCGCCATCGACATCGTTAAACCTGGGAAGCGCCTGGGCGATATCGGGCACACGATCCAGTCCTACGCCGAGAAGAAGCTCGGTTATGGCGTCGTGCGCGATTTCGTCGGCCATGGCATCGGCAAGCACTTCCACGAGGAGCCTCAGGTCCCGCACGTTGGCAAGGCGCGCACGGGCGTGCGCCTTCGCCCCAACATGACCTTTACCATCGAGCCGATGATCAACGAGGGCACCTACCGCCTCAAGGTGCTCGAGGATGATTGGACCGCCGTCACGCTCGACGGCAAGCTCTCGGCGCAATACGAGCACACGATCGCGGTGACCGAGGAAGGTTACGAGATCATGACTGTGCAAAACGACGATGGCTCCTGGGAGCCTCCAGGGCGCTTCGAGATCGCAAAACCAGAGGGGATCGAAGAAGACTGAAATAAAGGGGTAAAAGAGAGCACCATTTTTGAAGTGCTCTGCGCACTTGTGGTAGGTTTGGCGAGTTCAAAATCAGCCCACCTTCCATGGAGTCCTCCTGTGCGTTTCCGCTACCCCCTCGCGGCGCTCGTTTTCGCGCTCGCCACGTTCGCGTCCTCTTCTGTGTTTGCCCTTGGTCTCGATGTCGGCAGCGGGAGCGATCGCTTCGAACATGCCTCGCTCGATGTCACCATCGACGGTGATTTTGCTCGCGGCGTCCTCACCATCGAGGTCACACCAGACGACAACGGCGGCGTCTGGTTCTTCTTCCCGCTCCCTCCAGATGCGGTCGTCCACAAGGCCGAGTACAGCCACGGTGATGGTGATGATTGGTTGGTCGCCGAGACCACCGGACGGCTTCAAGGGCAACAGGCTTTCGAGCAGACAGAGTCATCCTCGAAGTTGCTCTTGCAGGATGTCGGCAAGGACTTTTACCGGCTGCGCCTCGATCCGTGGGAAGAGGAAGGCTCCGACAAAAAACAGATCTTCGCGCGTATTCACTACGCGCAGCCGCTCGAGCGTGCGCCGGATGGCGCGCGGCTCTTGAGGATCGCCGCAGGTTCTAACAACCGCGTCCTCGACAACACGCCTGAGCGGGGGCTCGAGGCGACGATTCATTTTGCTGGCGAGCAGTGGTCGGCGCTCACCTGGTTGGGGTCGAGTGAGGGCAAGGACATCGGGATGACCGAGGCGACCTTGAACTTCTCCAGCCCACTCGATGAGGACCATATCCTCCAGTTGACCCCGACCGAGCCCGGCGAGGGGTCAGTGATTTCCTACCTCCCCGAGAGCGACGCGCTCCAACCTCATTCCGTGGTGCGCTGGTCTCCCGAGATCACGCTCGAGCCGGCGCCGCGAAGGATCGTCTTCGTGCTCGATTGCTCCGGTTCGATGGGAGGGCAGAAGCTGACCACCTCCAAGGCGATGATCGCGCGTGCGCTCGATGGGCTCTCCAAGCGGGACATGTTCTCGGTGGTGGCCTTTGGCGATGATGCGATCGCGTGGAAGACCTCGCTTCAGGGCGTTGGTCAGGTCGATGACGCCAAGCAATGGGTCCTCGATCTCGACATCCTCGGCGGGACAAACATCGACGTGTCGCTCCAGGTCGCCGCTGACATCGCTGTAGAGAGCAGCGAGCCCAACGTGGATATCTTCCTCGTGACGGATGGAAACCCCACCGTGGGCGTGCTCTCCACGACCGATATCCTCGCTCGCCTCGACGGGAAGATGGGCGATCGGGATTATCGTGTCTACGCGCTCGGGATCGGCGGAGACCTCTCGCAAGGTTACATCAACACGCTCACCGAGAGAACGGGTGGCGAGGCAACGTTCGCGTTGGCGGACAGCGCTCTCGAGGCACAGTTCCTTGACCTGCTCGCGCGCGCTCAGGGGGGCGGTTTGCAGGACGCGGCGCTCTTGCTCGATGGCGAGACAAGGCATGCGCGCCAGTACCGATCGCTCTTTCCCGGCGAAAGCGTCGCGCTCGCGGTCGAAGGGGAGCTCCCTTCGCAGCTCCCGCTCTCACTGCGTGGCGTGGACATCGCGGGCCAGCCCCATACCTTCTCCACCACGCTCGATTCCTCCGGCGAGTCACACACCATCGCCGCGTCTCTCGCCGCAAAAGTGTGGGCGACCCAACTCGAACATGAGATCGACACGATGGGGGAATCGCCCGATCGTGTCGCACAAGCCGTCACCCTGGCCAAAACCTATGGGATCATCACGCGCTACTCCTCGATGCTCGTGCTCGCGTCCGACGCGCTCTATGAAGAGCAAGGCATCGAGCGCGTCGAGCGAGATCCGGCGGGCATCGCGCTCGCGCCGATCGAAGCGCCCGCTCAGGTGGACGAGTCTCGCATCGGTGGGAACGGGCTTTATGCGAGCGCGCCGATGTCCGACAGCTATAGCAGCGGTTGCATGTGCAGCGCTTCGAAAAAGCAAGGTCCGCCCGCAGGAGGCGCGCTGCTCGTGTTCGGTGTGCTCGTGTTCTTGCGGCGCGCCCGTCGGACCTCGTGAACCCAAAACCCCCTCGGGGCGACCTGGCACGATTTTTGGTGTAGGCGTTGGGTATCTTGCTGCAAAACAAGAGGTTTTGTTGCCTTTGTCGATGCTGGCTGTCACCCAAAAATCGTGCCAGGTCGCCCCCGGCGCCAACATGTGCGGACGATACTCCGAGACGGCCTTGACGATGCTCTCGTTCGCGATGCTGAGGTGATGCGATGCGATATGCAGTAAGACGCGGACTCCTCCTGACGATGCTTCTCGGCATGGCGCCAGGTTGCTCGGATGCGATCTCTGGACAGAGCAGTAGTTTGCCCTGGGGGCTCGGCGAGCAAGCTCCCGATGAGGGCGCTCTCGCCGCACAAAGACCGGTCTTGAATCAAGAGCTTTTGGGAGGTTACGTCTGGCGCCAGCGGCAAATCACCGCGGCGCTCTGCAATGACTCCACTTTCGATTACACCTTCGATCTCGATGGTAAGACCCACGCGCTCGACACCACCAGTGATGTCTATCAGGAGCCCGGTGATGGAGGATGTGGTCAACGTTCTGTTTTGGAGGTCGGCACGCTCGAGGTGAGAGATGGGGTCCTTTATCTGGAGCGCGAAGGAGAACTCGAGCTGATGCAGGTCGCTGTCGTCGAAGAGATCCCGCGAAGGAACTACAACGATGGCGAGCCGATATGGGAGTTTTCAGAGAAGCCATTGTTGACCAACCAGGCTTTCGTGTCCGTCGATCGGACTCGATACGTGCAATCGTTCACGCAACCTTCCTATGCGCAGGGTCGTGATGTCGAGATCGAGCTCACGTTCAACGCTCCTCCCTTGGACGCCAGACAGTGCGAAGTCGATTTCGATGTTCGCGCCGCTGCTTCCGATGGATCGATGACATCTTCACGCCAACAGTGGCGTGACACCTGCTCGATCGAAGCGCTCGATCGCGGCTGGTTCGTGATCTCTCTCGCAGGAGGAGAGACCTGGACGCGGGGCGACGAATACGACCTCGCCGAGAGCATCCGCGACCGGTGGAATGTTCGCGATAGGTACACCTGGTTGGTCAACGGGGAGAACCCCAACGTTCTGTATCATCCTTACTTTGGCCAGAATGGTTTTGGAGAGCCCTGGTTTCACGCGCTCCCGCGTGAGGATGCTCGACAACGAGACCTCTTGACGCCGCGATCAGGCTCGCAATGATGAGTTCTCTCTATGGAGAACCTCTGATTTGGAGCCTGCGCTTATGTCTTCGCCCAAGAACTGGTCTGTTCGTCTGCGCCCGCTGTGGCTTTACGCCGTCGCGCTCGGTTGCCTGGCGATCTGGTTTTGCTCTCATCCACCGACCGCGAGGCCGATCACCGATCCTCCAGAGGTCTTCTCTGCGCAGCGCGCGATGCTTCGCCTCGAGCGCTTGCTCCAGGGACAAACCAACACGCCGCGCGTCGTCGGGAGCGAACCCAACGCCGTGGTCGCCGATCGTCTCTTCGACCACTTCGAGGAGCTCGGGTTGTTCGCAGAGATCCACCGCGAGCGCGTCTGCAACTTCGGGCGCTGCGCGGAGGTCCGCAACATCCTCGCCTATCACCCCGATGTCCTGAAGCACGACAAGGACCTGGTGATGCTCTCGGCGCACCACGACTCCGTGGGCGCTGGCCCGGGCGTGTCCGATGACCTCGCGTCCGTGGCGGCGATGCTCGAGGTCGCCGCCACACGCAAGGCGGCAAACCTCGAAGGAAAGGGGAAGAACGACGTCCTCTACTTTGTCTCCGATGGCGAGGAGACCGGGTTGTTTGGCGCCGAGGCGATCTACGAGCACTCGCTCTCCGAGCGCGTCAAGGTCGTCGTCAACCTCGAGGCGCGCGGCACCCGAGGTCGCAGTTTTATCTTCGAGGCCGCGCGCGCGCCCTCATGGTTGCTCGATCGCGCGGCCTATGCGCTCTCGGCGCCAGCGGTGAACAGCCTCGCGCCAGCGGTCTACGAGCGCCTCCCCAATGGTTCAGATCTGCACGTGCACCGCGAGCACGCCAAGCCTGGCGTTAACTTTGGCTACTTCGCCGAGGTCGCCCATTATCACACGCCGCTCGATGATCTGGAGCACCTCTCGCTCGACTCACTCCAACACCAGGGACAGAACGCCGCCGAGATGGTCAACGAGCTCACCTCGACCTCCTTGCAGCACTTGCCAGAAGATCGAGCCGTTTATTTCGATGTCCTGGGGCGCTTTGTCCTGAAGTGGCCCGAGCCCTGGTCTTCAGGGCTCGCGCTATTCGCCCTGCTGATACTCGCTGTGGTCGCGCTCACAGGCCATCGACTCGGGTTGCACGCAGGCGTCGGGGTGCAGTCGTTGATCGGCCAGGTGTTCAAGCCGCTGCTTTACCTGTTCTTGATGGCGCTGGTGCTGCTCATCGTGCACTGGGGCACGGGTGAGTTTGTCGATGACATATTCTTCTGGCGTGCGAACCGCGAGCTCGTCGTCTGGATGTATGGCTTGCTCACGATCCTGATGTTTTGCGGCTTTCACGCATTCGAGAGCGAGTGGATGTCGAACCAACTCTGGTTCGGTAACTGGCTCTTTCTCTCGCTTCTTGGCGTGCTCACGGCGCTGTTGTTGCCTGCGGTGAGCTATGTCTTTATCGCGCCCTGCGTGCTCGCCGCCGTGATGAGCCCGATCTATGGCAAGGCGCCACGGGCGATCGCTGCGCTCACGGCCTTGTGTGGCGCGTGTGTCTGGTTGCCCTTGTTGTGGTCCTTGATCGATGGGCTCGAGCTGTTGAGTTCGCTGCTCGTCGGCGTCCCCGTCTCATTGCTCATGTTGTCACTGATGCCTCTGACGAGCGAGGAGGGCTGGGGCCGCAAGCCGGGATTCTGGGCGGGGATGATCTGGATGATCGTCGCGTCCATGGTTTACGTCCTCGTGTTTCCATCCGCATCACCCGAGCGCCCCGTCGGCGCGAACATCTATATTTTCGAGTCTCTCGAAGGGGGACAGGCGCAGCATTATCTGGGGATGATGCCGATGGACATGCTCGGTCGGGGGGCAGAAGGGACAGACGCCTTCCCTGACACCACCAGAGTTGGCAACCCACCACGCGAGCTCGGTATGTTGAGACGAGGGGTGCATTACGGCTCCTTGTCGGACAGGGGGGAGCTCATGCAGCCTGTATTAACGCCGCTCGGATCGCTCGAGTCGAAGACCAGGACGCAACCCATCGTCCAGGATAATCCTGCTCACGCGACATTGATCCAGATCACATCGAGGAGAGATGCGCCGGTGTTGATGTTTCGCTCGATCTATGGCGCGCGGATTTTCTGGCTTCCTTACGAGGCCAGCGGACTGGATAACGACGCGCTTTATAGCCACCTGCGCGAGCACCAGGATTCGACGAGCGAGGATGGAGGATGTTTTGGATGGAGGTCGCCCTGCCTCGAGATCAAGCCGGGCGAGCACATCTTCGCGCCATATGGACGGCCACTGCGTGTGCTCGTCGACAGTGACATCAGCGAGGTCGAGTTGGAGGTCGTCGAGTTTGTCCCTGGCGTACCCGAGGAGGTCGTCAAGAAGTATCGAGGACCGCTCGCTGTGCCTATGCATACCGGCGATCAGCGCGTCTACGTGACGCGCACACGCGTCAACCCTTCCTGGTATGGCCCGAAGTAAATCTAGCGCCCGACGGCGAGCTCGAGTTCGCGCATGGAGGAGGCGATGTCCTGATCGTTCTCGACGAGCTTCTCGAGCTTGCGGCAGGCGGCGAGCACGGTGGTGTGGTCCTTGCCGCCGAACATGCGCCCGAGCTCCGGGTAGGAGTGATCGGTGAGCTTGCGCGCGAGGTACATGGCGAACTGGCGCGGCTCGGAGATGGTGCGCGTGCGGCGAGAGCCGCGGATATCACTGGCGGTGATGCCGTGGTGTTCGGCGACGCGAGTGATGATCTTGTCGACGGAGATGGTGCGATCCTGCTCGAGGTTCATACGACGCAGGTGTTGGCGCGCCATCTCGACGGTGATCGGCTGGTTCATCAGGCTCGCCTGAGCGCTGAGGCGAACGAGCGTGCCCTCGAGATCGCGGACATTGGAGCGGATGCTGCTGGCGAGCAACATGCCGACTTCCTTGTCGAGGGTGATGCCATCGGCCTCGGCTTTTTTCTCGAGGATGGCGAGGCGTGTTTCGATCTCGGGAGGTTGAACGTCTGCGATCAGACCCCAGGAGAAGCGGCTGCGCAGGCGCTCTTCGATGCCGGGGAGCTCCTTTGGCGACTTATCCGAGGTCATCACGATCTGCTTCCCAGCGTGGTGGAGCGCGTTGAACGTGTGGAAGAACTCTTCCTGCGTGGAGTCCTTGCCGCCGATGAACTGGATGTCATCGATCAGGAGCACGTCGCAGTTGTCGCGGAACTGGGCGCGGAAGGAGTTCATGTCGTTCTGGCGCAAGCTCGTGATGAGCTTGTTCATGAAGCTCTCGCTCGAGAGCGTGACGACGCGCTTGCGAGGGTCCTGGCGCAGGACCTCCAGGCCGATCGCTTGCAGCAGGTGTGTCTTGCCGAGGCCAACGCCGCCGAAGATGAACAGCGGGTTGTAGTTGGTGCCCGGGTTGTTCGCGATCGAGATGCAGGCGGCGTGCGTGAACTGGTTGGACGGCCCGACGACAAACTCGTCGAAGGTGTAGCGCGGGTTGAGCCCTGCGTTGCGCACGGCCTCCTCGTAGGAGGGGGCGGGGCTCAGGTATCCGGGGGCACCATCGATGAGCTGTGGCTGCGGAACGATCGGCGCGTGACGGTGCGCGCTGGTCGCCTGGCTCGAGTAAGAGGTCGGCGCGCGCTTGGGTGTCGGCGCGGCGGCGGGCGCAGGCGTCGCGATGGCGACGTGCGCTTGCGCGGCGGGCAGCGGCGAGAAGCCGAGCTGATTGAAGATATCGGTCTGAGGATCGTGCGCGGTGGGGATGCGCGCCTCGCGTGCCGCGAGCGGCTCGCTGATGGCAACATCGAGCGTGCGCTCACGCTCGGCATACTCGCCCACGACGTTGATCACGACGCGCATCTGATCAGCGGCCACGCTGGTCAGAGACTCCTCGATCAAGTCGATGTAGTTCTCTTCGATCCAGGCCTTGAAGAAGGCATCCTCGACCTCCAGGTGAGCCACGCGGCCCTCCTGATGGTGGAACTGGATGTTCTTGAACCAGGATTCGTAATTGTGAGAGCTGACCTTGGTCTCGAGGTCACGCAATGCAGCTTGCCAGATGTCCGTCATGGTCTTTGGCGCCTGTCGCTATATTCGTTCGCGCGCGGTCCTGCCATCTGACAGGGCGCGGGCGCGAAACATCCATCGGTCTGTTGAGCGTTACCGTCATTTATCGTTTGACGTGATCGTGCGAAAGTCCTCGCCACCACAAAGTCGTGGCAGGCTTTCTTCTCTCGCTCGGGATCTCGTCAGCGTGCGAGATGGTCCGCCGGGGTAGCCTCGAAGACGCACAAACCACCGCACTGCCATAGATCTTGGCAAGCTGTGTTCGCGACGCGATGCTGTCCGGGAGAACCTGTCTCTCTAGGGCGGAGCCTCGACCAACAAACGACCGTACCTCGGATCGTTGCCTGGCTGTTGTGTGAGGCTTGTTGCATGACGAAACTTCCCTGTTCCTTCCGATGGTTCGGCGATCTTCCATGATCTCGGCACCACCTGGCGATGGCGCCCTGGTTTCATGCAGTCACAGTAGCAGACCGTGCAGCCGATCCTGGCTGTCTGGTGATCTGTTGCTGGACCGAAGCTCCAGTGATTGTCGCGTGAAGAGTTTCCTCTCCACACCCCACGATCGTTACACCCTCGTGACAGATGATGCAAGGGGCCAACCGAGCCCGGAGAGGGAAAGTTTCGGGCCGATCGCGCAAGTCCCTAATTTCGCGTGTTTGCGTCCTCGTGGGCCATCTTTTAAACCCCTTCTTCGGGGCCTGTTGGCGCTAGAATCGGAGCACTGCGATCATCTTTCGTGGATCAAGGCGAGATCACTCAAATGAAGGTGCCTGTAGCTACAGGTGCATGGTGTGTTTTCATGCCCCGGTTTGCCCGCGTCGGGGGCCGTGTCGAACTTCTCGACACAACCCATCGACGAGGAGCGCGAACCTTGGCCAGCGAAGAAAACACACCACAAGAACAGGCCGATACGCTCGCCGAGGAGACCTTGCTCGCCATCGATCTCGGGCTGCGTTGCGGCCTCGCGCTCTATGGCAGAGATGGCCGCTTGCTCTGGTACAGGTCGAGCCATTTCGCCAACCGCGCCCAGCTCAAGAAAGCGATCTATGGCATCCTGCGCCCTATACAGGGGCTCTCCATGATCATGATGGAGGGCGATCGCGAGCTCGCCTCCTTCTGGCGAAAGCTCGCCGACAAGTGGGAGATCCCCTGCAAGACCATCGGCGCCGAGGTCTGGCGCGAGCAGCTCCTGTTAAAGCGCGAGCAAACCAGCGGACAGATCGCCAAGGAGACCGCCGATCAGATGGCGCGCGCCGTGATCACCTGGAGTGATCTGCCCGCGCCTACATCCCTTCGTCACGACGCCGCAGAGGCGATCCTGATCGGCCTTTATGGGGTCCTCGAGCAGGGGTGGCTCGAGGATGTCCCCGGCGCTGTCGCGCGCTAATTTCCTTCCTCTTCAATGGGTTGCGTGGGGAGGGGCGCTTGTTGAAATCAGGGGGCGATGCTCCTATACTCCCCCCTTATCGCGCTCCCGCCTTTTTTATGTGTCGGGATCGTGAATGCGTCGTGACAGGAGCATGGATGATATCGCGCGAACGTTTGCAATGGCTCAGCCCTTCGATGGCGGCCTTTTTGTTTGGCCTGTGGGGGCCTCTCTCGATCCTGATCCTCATCTTGAGGACGGTCCGCATCCTTGGAAATGACGCGCTCGCTGCCATCGCGCTCCCTTCCACGCTGCTCTCGGACGCGACCGCCGCGCTCTCGTTTGGCGTCATCGGTATGCTCTCGCTTTATGCGCTCGAGAAAAAGCCGCGCCTGCGCTGGGTCGGGATACTCATCGCGCAGATCCTGACCGTGGCATGGATCTGCATCGAGCTGATCGCGCACAACTTCTACATGGTCACTGGCTCGACCTTTGGCTACGACCTGCTCGTCTACGCCATCAAGCGCAGCGAGGAGACCTGGGAGCTGATCAACTCCTCGACCCCATGGCCCGTCAAGATCGGCATCGGCGTCGGCACGTTGCTCGCGCTCTTGCTCCCCTGGTTGATTCGCAAGCGCTGGGTGCGCTGGCAAGAAGGGGCCTACGAGCCATCGCTTCGTCCAAAGCGCTGGATCGCGGTCTTGAGTGTCTCGGTCATCGTGGCGTTTGTCTGGCCTTACTTTCGCGTCGGCGGATCGTCGGATCTCGTGCGCAACGCGGCGCTCACGTTTGTCAGCTCGCTCTTTGGCGGCGAGGAGCGCGAGGGGGACGCGGCAGGCGCCGGGTTCGATACGCGCAACGCATCGCTCGTGCTCAAGCCCGGCAAGAAGAAGCGCAACGTCGTCTTCATCCTGCTCGAGTCCACGCGCGCGTCCGCGTCCTCGCTCTATAACCCTGAGCTAAAGGGGACCACGCCTTACCTCGAGGAGCTGGCCAGGGAGTCGATCGTCGCGAAGCGCGCCTGGGCCGTGATGCCGCACACCTCCAAGGCGATCATCTCCACGCTCTGTGGCATCCCGCCGCAGCTGACGCTCAAAATCACCGAGGCGCTCGCTGCCGGGTTGCCCGCCAAGTGTTTGCCCGAGCTTTACCGAGAGCAAGGCTACTCGACGGTCTTTCTTCAGGCCGCCACCAAGCGCTTCGAGTCCAGAGAATCACTCGTCGATAACATGGGCTTCGAGGACTTCTTCCCGCTCGAGAAGCTCGGCAGCAAGCAAGGCTTCGACAAGGTCAACTACTTTGGCGTCGAGGATCTGATCATGCTCGAGCCCTCGCGCAAGTGGCTCAAGCGTCAGTCGCCCGACAAGCCCTTCCTGATGACCTACCTCACGCTCACTCCGCACCACGACTACCTGTCGCCAAAGCGTTTTGGCTTCAAGGAGTACACCAAGGAGAACGAGGAGTTTAACCGCTACCTCAACTCGGTTCACTACGTGGATCAGTTCGTCAAACACGTGATCGAGATGTTCAAGGAGGAGGGGCTCTACGAGGACACCGTGTTCGTGATCCTTGGCGATCACGGCGAGGGCTTTAACGAGCATGGTCGATCCCAACATGACAACGTCATCTATCAGGAGGGCCTGCACATCCCGATGCTCGTGCATGATCCGTTGTTGGCCAAGGACCCGCGCGCGATCGAGTACCGCACCAACCAGCTCGACCTCGCGCCAACGGTCATCGACCTCTCCGGGTTCGAGGTCCAGGGCGGGAACTTCCCTGGCCAGAGCTTGCTGAAGATCGACAAGGAGCGTCGCCTGTTCGCGCACTGTTGGTACGAGCGACGTTGCATGGCGACCATCGAAGGGGATCGCAAGTACATCGACCACTTCGGCACGCAACCCGCCGAGTTGTTCGACCTCTCCAAGGACCCGCTCGAGCGCACCTCGCTCTATCAGTCACCTGAACAGGTCGCGCTCGAGCACAAGGCGCTCTCGGCGTGGCGCGCGAACGTCAACGCCTTTTACAAGACGTATCACCTCGAAGAGTACGCGGCGAAGTACGCGAGCAAGGACAAACCAGAGAGCGCGCAGCAGGTCGACATCAAGTTCGGCGATTCGATCCAGGTTGTTGGCGTGACCGTGACGCCCGCCAACGCCAAGGACTACAAGCCGGGCGATCCTATCCGCCCTGGCACCAAGGTGATCGTCGAGACGGTCTTCCACACCAAGGCAAAGATCCCGGCAGGTTGGGCGTTGTTCATGCACGGCGAGGATCACAAGAAGAAGCTCAAGAACTATGATCATGTGCCTGTCGGCGGCACCTTCCCGCTCCAGGAGTGGGAGCCGGGGACCTACATCACCGACCGTTACGAGATGCAGCTCCCTCGCAGCGCGCGCAAGGAGTACACCGTGTTGCTCGGTGTCTGGCACAAGGATCAGGGGCGCATGCCTGTCACCGCCAAGGAGGCTTCGCCAGATCGCCGCGCCGTCCTGACAAAGATCCCGCTGACGTTCTGAGCTCTTTTACTCGCGCCGACGGCGGCCCGCGAAAGCAAGGGGGCGCGACATTTGCCACAGGTTTTCGCGGGGTTGCCGCGCGGTGGCAAATGTCGCGCCCCCTTGCTTTCGCTCGGCGAGGCGCTCGGTTCAGGATCATTGCTCGCCGTCTCACCTCCGCCAATGCGTTTTCTTTTTTGCAAGACAGAGACAAATCCATGGTGGCCGGGTGGCTTTGCTTGACGCCATGGTGCTTCTGTGTTGATATGCACGGCCCGGTCGGCCTGGCCAAATGGCGAAGGTGGTCTAAAGCGTCCGATTGATTCGGTTTTTAGCTACTTTAAAGGGTCCACAGGGAGGCGCACGATGTGCGCTCGGGGCTGCCCAAAATGATGAGCAAGCTCCACATAAATAGAAGTTTTTCGAGAACTCGAACAAGATAGGAGACTCAATCATGACCAAGCGTACCTACCAACCATCGCGTATCAAGCGTCGTCGCACCCATGGCTTCCGTAAGCGCATGCAAACGGACGGCGGCCGTGACGTCATCAAGCGTCGCCGCAGCCGTGGCCGCAAGCAGCTCGCTGTGGGCAAGTGGCGCAAGTGAGCCAGCGGCGCGCGCTTTGAAATAAGCGCGCGTGGACAAGGCTTTAAAAGGATGCGCACGTGATACATGTGTGGATTCAAAGCGAGGCGGCGAACCTCCTCTCTTCGATCGAAGCGAGGGGGCTCCCGCCTCGTCTTGCGTTTGGCCGGTTTCATTCGGTCTGATCGAATGAAACGGTGAGTATTTTCTAAGCCATTCGATGCTATGGCCCTCAACCCCGCAGGAATGGCCCTCATGAGAGACCAGGATCGAGAGCGCGGCGAGCTCTTTCGTCAGGACGAGCGTCTGCGCAAGGTTGAACGTTTGAGGCAGCGTGCCCAGTTTCTCCGTGCGCAACGCGTGGGGAAACGTCGATCGAGCCAACGGCTCGTGATTTACGCCGCGCCCAACGGCTTGACCTGGGCGCGTCTCGGCGTGACCGTGAGCAAGAAAGTAGGCAAGGCGCCGAGGCGTGCGCGCTGGAAGCGATTGATTCGCGAGGTGTTTCGACGAAACAAGGACACCTTCGCGCCCGGTTATGACTTTGTGGTGATCGTCAAGAAGCAGCAGCTCCCCACCGATCGCGATGATGTCTTTACCGAGATCGCGCCGCATGCGCGCAAGGTCGTCGAGCAGATCGAGCGCCAGGGTTCGCGATAAGCCTCCCTGTTGTTCGTTGCCCGACGCCTAAAGCGGTGCTAAGAAGCGCCAGCGACAGATGAGGAGCCCTCTGTATGTGTGCAGAACATCAAGGTGATCACCAAAACACCCGGCAGGACCCGGAGGAGGGCGCGCTCGAAGTGCGACCTCGCCCCGGCATCCTCGCGCGCGGTGGGATCGCCATGGTGCGCTGGTACCAACGCTACCTCTCGCCGCTAAAGCCGCCAGTGTGCCGCTTTCACCCGAGCTGCTCGCAATACACGCTCGAGGCGATCGAACGCTACGGGCTGATCCGTGGCTCATTTATGGGTGCGGCTCGGATCATGCGCTGCAACCCTTTCCACCCCGGAGGCTACGACCCGGTCCCCTGAGAACCTTCAGAGAGAAGGCGCGCTCGCCACCTGAGCACAGGGGTCGAGCAACAAGGGCGCTGGTCACGGCTTCGATGCACGGACCGAGAACGGTAAACGGTATTATGGATCAACAGAAGCGCTTTGTTCTTGCCATGGCCATCAGCGGTGTGCTGGTGCTGATCTGGCAATATTTCTTCGCTCCCCCTCCCCTCACCAACCCGCCCGGCGAGAACAACGCTGCGGTGGTCAAACAGGAAGAGGGTGACAAGAAGGGGGACGCGGCCACCAAGGGTGACACGACCGCCAGTGGCAATGACGCGAAGAATGGAGCGGATGAGAAGCCTCTCCCCAAGGTCGAGGCCAAGAAGGTCGACGTCTCCTCGCAGGAGATCGTCACCGACAAGTTCAAGCTCGGCCTGACGAACGCAGGTGGTGGCCGCATCACCTCGATCGAGCTGCTCGACCCGGAGCAATACCAGAAGGCAGGTGATCTGCTCGCGGAGTTCCCCGAGGGCTCCATGGATTACCCGTTTGGCGTGAAGTTCGACAAGGGCTCGCTCAACGTGCCCTCGGACGCGGCCTTCGAGGTCGTGACCTCCTCCAAGAACGAGGTCGTCTACCGCTACGTCGATCCCAACGGGCGCTTCCAGCTCAACAAGAGCTTCAAGGTCAACGAGAAGCACCCCTACCTGCTCGACTTCAACGTCGAGATCATCAACCGCTCCTCGAGTGATTCCATCACCGACAAGATGGTCCTCGAGATCTCCGGTTATCAGGACCCCGATAAAGAGAAGAGCTTCCTCGACTTCCGCCCCGATGAGCTCGAGGCGATCTGTCGCCTGGAAGGGGACACCGAGCGCGAGCTCTTCAGCTCGCTCGAGGAGATCAAGACCTTTGACGGCGTGCTCAAGTGGGGCGGTATCAACACGCGCTACTTCATGTGGAGCGTCATCCCTGAAAAAGCCGCCGAGCGTTGCGTGATGGAGAAGAGCAAGGGCTTGCTCACCACGCGCCTGACCTGGGACGACTTCTCGATCGCGCCCGGCGCGACGCACGTTTACAAGCAGCAGTTGTTCGCGGGCGTCAAGGATCTGGACGTGCTCTCGGCAGTGGAGCCAGATCTTGGCGAGTCGGTCGATTACGGCATCCTGACGATCCTCGCGAAGCCGATGCGTTGGCTGCTCAACCTCTTCCATTCGTGGCTTGGCAACTGGGGCCTGGCGATCATCTTGCTGACCTTGCTCATCAAGATCGTGACGTGGCCATTCACCGAGAAGTCCTACGCCAACGCCGAGCGCATGAAGGAGATCCAGCCAAAGCTCGACGAGCTGCGCACCAAGCACGAGAACGATCAGCAACGTCTGGCTGAAGAGACGATGAAGTTGTTCCAGGAGAACAGCTTCAACCCGCTCGGAGGTTGCTTCCCGATGTTGCTCCAGATGCCGATTCTGTATGGCCTCTACGTGATGATCATCAACTCCGTGGAGCTCTACCACGCCGAATTCTTCCTCTGGTACACGGACCTCTCGGCGCGCGATCCTTACTTCGTGCTCCCGATCTTCATGGGCGCGCTGATGTTCGCGCAGCAGCAGTTCATGACGCCGCAGTCGACCAACCCGCAGCAGGCGCAAACACAGGCGATGATGAAGTTCATGCCGATCATGTTCACCGCCTTCATGCTGTTTTTGCCTTCGGGCCTGGTGCTCTACTACTCGCTTAACCTCGTGCTCGGCATCCTCCAGCAGTACCTGATCCGCCGCAAGTTCGCGCGCAGGCGCGAGAAGGCAGCCGCCGCTTGATGCGATAAGGGCATGTTGCCGACAACAGGCGAAGCGGCTATGGTGTCGCGCGTCGAAGGACGAAACAAACGAGAGCGAGAGGGGCAGACCCCGAGATCAACGACTGCCCCTGCGATCCATCATTCAAGAGAGATAAAGCAAGCGATGGCCAACGAGAAAAGCGACGCCGCCGACGAGAAACCAAAGAAGAGCTCGCGCTCCTCATCCTCCCGTAGCTCCAGCAAGAAAAGCTCTGGCCGCTCGACCTCAGGTCGCGGCCGTGGTGGCAGGCGCCAATCCGCGCGAGCCGCCGAGCCAGAGGTGCTCGAGTCCGCGTCGAAAGAGGAAGAGGTCGAGATCGCTGCCGACGCAGCAGAGGAAGCTCCAGAGACAGGCGCGTCCGCTCGCGATGAGGCCGAGGAGACCGAGGCAAAAGAGGACGCTGTCGAGGAGACCCCCGCAGCGCCAGCGCCTCAGGAGATCTCTGATGGCGGCATCTCGCCATTCGCGCGCGAGTTTTTCCTCTCTCGCGGCATCCTCACGCGCCCCACGCCTCGTGATCAGGAAGAGGATCTCGGCGAGGAGATCAACCACGATCTCCCCGAGCGTCCAAAGCGCAATACGCCACCCAGCCTGATGAAGTCTGGCCGCGATTGGCTCTCCTCGCTCTTTGTCGCGATGCAGGTCAACGTCGAGCCCAAGTCGCGCTACGACAAGACCGACAAGACCCTCTACTTCGAACTCAGCGGTGACGACGCGCAGAGCTTGCTCGGCGCCAACGGCGCCTCGCCGCGCGTTCTGGAGTCGATGGAGAAGGTGCTCCAGCAGTTCCTCGGGCTCGAAGGGACCGATTACCAGGTTCATATCGACGTCGATAACTTCCGCGAGCGCCGCGGTGCTCGCTTGCGCGAGCTCGCCGGGCAACTCGCGGACCTCTCCAAGAGCCTCGACAAGGCGATCACGATCGCTGGCATGAACGAGTTCGAGCGGCGCGTCGTGCACCGCGCACTGAGCGATGCCAAGGACATCGACACCGACTCGCATGGCTACGGCACGTTCAGAAAGATCCGCATCCAGCCCGACTGAGGGTTTTTTGGCGCGGCAAACCACGTGAAAGAGGGGCTGTTTTGCCGAGCAAAACAGCCCCTCTTTTTTTATATCCGACATGAACACGACACAGACCATCGCCGCGATCGCAACTCCTCCTGGTCGAGGAGGCGTAGGAGTGGTGCGCCTGAGCGGGGATCGCGCCGAAGCGATCCTGCGCACGCTGGTGCCCGCGTGGCCAGAAGATGCGACCTCGCACAAGCTGAGGATCGCGAGAATCCAGGCACCCGACGGCGCGCTCATCGACGAGGCGCTCGCTGTGATCATGCGAGGCCCCAAAAGCTACACCGGCGAGGATGTCGTCGAGCTCCAGTGCCACGGCGGCCCGATCATCTTGCGTCGTGCGCTGGACGCCGCGCTCGAGGCGGGCGCGCGCATGGCGCGACCGGGAGAGTTCACCGAACGCGCGTTTCTTAACGGGCGCCTCGATCTGACGCAGGCCGAAGCGGTCGCGGATCTTATCGAGGCATCCAGCGAGGCCGCGCACAGGCTCGCGCTCGAGCACCTGCAAGGGAGGCTCGGGCAGGTCATCTCCGCGCAGCTCGAGCGACTGGTCGAGGCGATGGTGTTGATCGAGTCCGCCATCGACTTCAGCCATGAAGAACACATCTACGCCATCGAGTACGAGGCGATCGACAAGCGCCTGCGAGCCGTGGAGCAAGAGTTGGAGCGTTTGATCCGACGCTTCGATCGGGGCCGCAGACAGCGCGAAGGCGTGCGCGTGGTGGTCGTCGGCGCTGTCAATGCCGGGAAATCGACGCTGTTTAACACCCTGTATGGTGACGATCGCGCGATCGTCACCGAGATCGAGGGGACGACGCGCGATTTCCTCGAGGAGGAACTCGACCTGGGCGGCGTCGCGGTTCGGTTGGTCGACACCGCGGGGTTGCGCGTTACCGAGGATCGCGTCGAAGCGATCGGCATCGAGCGCAGCCGCGATTGGGCAAAGCGCGCGGATCTGATCGTCTGGGTGCTCGACCAGAGCGCGCCACTGGACGCGAGCGCCCGGGAATTATCCGCGCCAAACAACCGCGGAGCCCGACCGGCCGAGCGCC
>JAYZVO010000222.1:0-16287 GCA_036155555.1 Myxococcota bacterium | reverse complement strand
GACGCCCACCCACCGCGCCGCCCTTGAAACAAAGCCCCCCCCACCCCAACCCCGCGACCGGGGGAGATACGGCGATACCCACAAATCCCCCCGGCTCTCGGTTCGACCACTTCGGTGGGATGATATGGAAGTCGTTCCGGTAGGAGATCCAGGTAGGGTTTGGGATCAGACCAACATCTTCGAGCGAAGAACGTTGGCGCATGGTTCACGGTGAGGTGGTCGGTTGTTTCACGAGGGGTGTATCGACACGTTTTCGTGTCACCGCCTCATTTTGCACGACTTTTTACTTTTGCAACCGCTGGGCCAACCTCGAAAGAAAAACACCAAAACCAACACTTTCCCCTTGCAAAACAAACACCTACGCCGCACACCCCTCGAAAACCTCGACTTACCACCTGCGACATCTGTGTCAGATTTTCCGGTCAGAGCGGAAAATTATGGCAGGGTTGTCTCGAATCGATACCCCCCGCAAACGGCGCCTGCGCCCCCCGCAAACAGCGCCTGCGCCCCCCGCAAACGGCGCCTGCCATTGTGAACCTGTGATCAAGAGGTCGAGGTTGGCGCCATAGCGATGGGGTGACGGCGCGTTTGCTGCCCCCCATTTCGGCGCTACGCTTGAAATAGGGGGCAAACTTACGCTCCGTTTCGAGGTTGGCGTTTCGCGTAGGGGAGCTTCGATGCAGGTCGTGCAGAGCGCGGAACATGCCCCCCGCTCCTTGCTGCGCTGCGTCGCTGCCCCCCAAACAGCACTTCGTTTGTTGGGGGGCGCCCTCGCGATGTTTTCGGCGCAGTGGTTCGCTTTTGGGCGCCCTCGTGTAACTCACTGCTTGTTTCGAAGCTCCAAGACGCAAAACGCCAACGTGGAGTCGGAGCGCGAGGGCAACCCCCAAACTTGGGGGTCGCGATGAACGCAGTGAAGAGCGGGGGGCATGTTATGCCTTCTGCACGACCCGCATCGAAGCTCCCCTACGCATAACTCACTGCCATATCCAAAGGCTCGCCAACGCATAACTCACCGCAAAATCCGAAGGCTCCCCGTGGGCTAAAAACCGAGCAACCGACGCCAGGTCTGCCCCCCTACCGAGCGAAGCGAGACTCAGGGGGGCCGCGGACGAACGATAGTGAGGGCCGCGGGGGGCGCGCCGTCACCCCATTGCTACGGCGCCAACCTCGACCTCTTCCCTGAAGGTTCACAATGGCAGGCGCCGTTTGCGGAGGGCGGCCGAACGCCAGCCGTGAGTCCGACCTGTCGGGCGAACGGCTCGAAGAACAAGCGTGAGAAGGGGGGCGTGAAAATTCACACTCCCGCGAGGTCGGCGTTTTTTGCACACTCACCATGAGAAGAAGGAGAGACCTGACTTCCTCGCATTGGAAAAGAGCTTATGAATGTTCGCGTATTGATCGACGCCATCGTGCACCAGACCACGATCCTGATCGCGCAGTTGGCGACCACGGCGGGGATACGTGCGCCGCTGGCGCATGTGGCCAATCAGGTCTTCCTCGACCTCGTCGAGGAGCTCGAAAACCAGGGAGTGAGCCGCAAGGTCGCCGCGGATATGTTTGGCATGGCGCTTCGGTCCTACCAACAGAAGGTCGCGCGTCTTTCCGAGAGCGCGACCGATCGCGGCATCACGCTCTGGCAGGCGGTCTACCAATTCCTACAAGAGGAAGAGGTCGCCTCGCGCGCCGACGTGTTGCGCAGGTTTCGCCACGATGATGTCTCGAGCGTCAAGGGGATCTTGCACGACCTGGTGACCAACAGCCTCGTTTACTCGAGCGGTCGCGGTGACGCGACGCTCTACCGCGTGATGTCCCAAGATGACCTCGATCGCATCGGTCAGGAGGACCCGATCGAGAGCGCCATGGCGCTCGCCTGGCTCATCATCTACAGGCAAGGACCGCTGCCACGCGCAGAGATCCTGGAGCAATTAAGCCTGGAAGAAGACGGCGTCTGTGACGAGGCGCTCGAGCGCCTCGTCACGGAAGGGCGCATCGAACGCACCCGAAAAGAGGATGGGAGCGAGGCGATATACTCCTCGGCGCGCTGCTTTATTGGACTCGATGATGAAGCTGGTTGGGGCGCGGCGCTGTTCGATCACTACCAGGCGCTCGTCACCGCGCTCTGCGTCAAGCTACGCAATGGCGAGACGCGCGCGCTGCCTGATGATCGCCTGGGCGGGAGCACGTTCTCATTCGATGTCTGGGAGAATCACCCGCACGCGGACGAAGCCTACGCCCTGCTCAAGACATCGCGCGCCGATCTCATTGACCTCTGGGAGCGCGTCACGCAGTACAATGACGCGCACGCCAGGCCAGAGGATTTCGACCGCGTCACGTTTTATATTGGACAAACGCTCCAGACGCATGGCGACAGCGCGCTGGAACTCGATACAGAGGAGCCTTGAAGATGCGACCCATACGAATAACCCCCCTTATCACTGATGTCATGAACGAGACCCCTCAAACCATCATGCACCGGAGCTTCACGATGCGTTCCCTCCAAAACATCCTCCTCGCCGCCGTGGCAGGTTGCGCGCTGCTTACCAGCGCCTGTATCTCGGGAAACAACACCGACAGCCAGACCCACTGGTTGGACTCCTGCTCGTCGAGCGCCGAGTGTGAGAACGGGCTCGAGTGTCTCTGTGGCGTGTGCAGCCAGGAGTGCGGTGACACGATGGCGTGCGGCTCGACCCCTGGCGCGAGCGTGTGTGTGACGCGCGAGCAAGGACCGAGCGAGCAGCTCTGCGCCGTGCAGATCGACGTGCGCGGCATCTGCCTCCCCCAATGTGTGGCGGATGAAGATTGCAGCGACGATCAGGCATGCCGCTTTAACAAGTGCGTCCCACGGGAAGAGCTTGGCCGCGTGGACACTCCAGAGAACAACCAGAACAACTCCATGCCAGATATGGGCGGCCCCTTCTTCGACATGAGCGAACCTGTCGACTTCGGCTTGCCACCTGGAGACATGAACCTCTTGCCAGACGATATGGAGATCCTGGTCGACATGCAGCGGGACATGCCCCCTTCCGACATGGGCTTCTTCGACATCGGCATCGAGTGCGAGCCCGTGCCCATCTGTCCTCCCAATGGCCACTCGGCCGAGATCCCGATGAGCAGCCAGAATGGCTGCCCGGAGTACACCTGCGTGGAGGAGGCATCGAGGCCGTGCGGCGAGTGGATGTGCGAGACAGGTTCGTCCTACTGCCAGGTGCTCTATCCAGGGGTGCCGCCGGAAAACAACATGGACAATGGGCCAAATATCCACTGTGGGATGCTCTCCCCCGAATGCTCCAACCCGATCACGTGCGAGTGCATCCTGCAAGGCCACAGTCCGGAGACGGAGTGTATCTTGCGCGAGGATGGGCTGTTCGAAATCACCGAGTACCTTCCCTGATTTTGCCAGCGATACGATCATCCTGCGGGTAGCGCGCCGCCCTACCGTGCGCTATACAAGGGGGATGGAGAGGTGCCCTCTCCATCCCCCTTTTTTGTACCTCGCCACAGGGCAACCGACGCCATGGATCTGCTGACACACCTCAACCCACCTCAGCGCGAAGCGGTCGAACATGTGACAGGCCCGCTCCTGATTTTGGCAGGAGCGGGGAGCGGCAAGACGCGCGTGATCACGCACCGGATCGTGCACCTCCTGGATCAGAAGGAGGCATGGCCCGAGCAAATCCTGGCGGTGACGTTCACCAACAAGGCCGCCAACGAGATGCGCGAGCGCGTCGACCTGCTGCTCGAGCAGGTCGGCATGCCACAAGCACGCGGTGGAGTGACGCTGTCGACGTTCCACGCGCTCGGCGCGAGGTTGCTGCGTCGCCACGCGGACAAGCTGGGGCTGACGTGGAGTTTTCAGATCTACGATGATCTGGATCAGTACAAGCTGGTGCGCGAGCTGTTGCAGGCTCGCGACATGGACACGAGCGCCTCGAGCATCCGCAGCATGTGCAACTTCATCGAGCGGATGAAGAACCGGGGCGCGCCTCCGAGGCGCGCGCACGAGCTCGCGTTTAATCAGGAGGACGAGGAGAACGCCTGGTTCTACGAGGCGTATCAGGATGCCTTGCGACAAGCGAACTGCGTGGACTTTGGCGACCTGATCATGGGTGTGCTCGAGATCTTTCGAAAGCACCCTGAAATAGCGGCCTCCTACAGCAAGCAGTGGCGCTTCTTGATGGTGGACGAGTTCCAGGACACCAACCCCGCGCAGTACGAGCTGCTGGCGCACCTTACCAGCGAGCACACCAACCTCGCGGTGGTGGGCGATGACGATCAGGCGATCTACCGTTGGCGCGGCGCGACGATCGACAACATCCTGGGGTTCGAGCACGAGTTCAAGGGGACCAAGGTCATCAAGCTCGAGCAAAACTACCGCTCGACCCAACTGATTTTGGACGCCGCCGACGACATCATCAAACACAACCCAGGGCGTCGCGACAAGAAGCTGTGGACGGAGTCCGAGGGTGGCGATCAGATCACGGTCTTCACCGCGCAAGATGGCCGCGAGGAGGCACAGTACGTCGCCGAAAAGATCCGCGTCATGGCCGCCACCAGGGGTCATGACTGGAGTGATTTCGCGGTCTTCTTCCGCACCAACGCGCAGGCGAGGTTGTTCGAAGAGCAACTCCGCTTTATGGGAATCCCCTACCAGATCGTCGGTGGCACGAGCTTCTATCAACGCGCCGAGATCAAGGACGTGCTCGCCTACCTCAAGGTCGCGCTCAACCCGGAGAACCAGGTCGACCTGATGCGCATCATCAACACGCCCTCACGCGGCGTGGGGGATGTGACCATGGGGAGGTTGCTCGACGCCTCGCGCATCAAGGGGTTCGACTCGATCTATGACACGATCCGCTTCGCGATCGGCGCCGACTTCACCTTCGATGGAGACCTGAAGCTGATCGAGCCTGCGCCCGACAACTTCGACGAGGACATGGCGCTCGAGGCGCTCGAGGGAATGCGCGATCAGCAGCTCGATGGGTTGCGTGACTTCCACGAGACGATCCAGAAGCTGCGCGATGACTTGCTCCACTTCGAGAGCCTCTCGGAGTTGCTGCGCCAGTTTATCGAGCACATCAACTACTTCGCGCACGTCGAGTCGAAGTTCCCCGAGGCCGCCGAGGACAAGATCCGCAACGTCGCCGAGTTGGTGAGCGCCATCGAGGAGTTCGAGAAGGATTACGAGGACGAGCTGCCAGACGACGCGACGTTTGCCGCCGTCAGCAAGGATCTGATCCACGAGTCGAGCAGCCTGTTGTCAGAATCCCTGGCGGTGCGCAAGCTGCGCGCCTTTTTGGATCAGAGCGCGCTGACGCAATCGATCCAGAACTCCGAGGAACTGGACGAGCATGGCATCGAGGTCCCCGAGCAAACGCGCGTGACGTTGATGACGGTGCACGGCTCCAAGGGGCTCGAGTTCGAGAACGTGTTCCTCGTGGGTATGGAAGAGGATCTCTTCCCGAGCCTGCGCAATGGCAACGACCAGGACGAGATCGAGGAGGAGCGCAGGTTGGCGTATGTGGCGATCACACGCGCCAAGCAAAAGCTCACCATCACCAACGCGCGCCGTCGCCGCGTCTTCGGGACATTCAAGGATAACAGCCCCTCGCGCTTCGTGCTCGATCTGGACACGGAGCGCGTCGAGATCGATCCGAAGTCGGTGGCCAAGAAGCTCGACTGGGCGCCCAGGAAGAAGGCTGCCCAGGCGGCCAAACCGCTGACCGACGAGGAGCTCTACTTTAGCGATGGACAGGCCGCCGAGGCGACCTTCTCCTTTGACCAGAGCCCGGACCTCTCGCTCGAGCAAGAGACGCCGCAATGGGACGAGTTCTCGCAGGTCGCGCCCGATGATTGGAGCGATGGGTTCTCGTCGAACTCCTCCTACGAGGACGCGAGTGATTTTGGAGGCCCCCCTACAAAGGGCAAGGGAGATGGCGACCTCGAGGGCAAGACCGTCACGCACACACGTTATGGAATCGGGCAGATCCTCTCGGTCTCGGGCAGCGGCGACAAGGCCAACGTCGTGGTCAAGTTCCCCACCGCCGGAGAGAAGACGATCGTGCGCAAGTTCCTAAAGGTGCTCGGTTAACTCTCCTGTTCGCGCGGCCACGCCAGGACAGGTCTCGTGAGAACCTGGGCAGAAAAAAACACACCTACAACGCCTTACATGGGCGACATCGGCCTTGCCAGCCTTGTGAACCCGCACCGAACCAACTACTATTTGCGCGCTGCGCCCGGGAAAAACACAAATCATACCCCCGAGCCAGCCATGCGCGGCCCCATATAAATTGCGTCCACCAGGGAACGGGGGTAGACCCGGTGGTTAGCAATTGACCCAGGGGTCGACCCTTATTCATGGCAAGGAGCTGACGTGGCAAATGAAACGATCCTCGTCGTCGATGCGGATGCAAAGAGCCAAAAGGTTCTCGAGTTCACGTTCAAGAACGCGGGCTACCAGGTCGTTATCACCGATACGATCCGCGAGGCGATTCAGACCGTTGGAGCGAATCCCCCTGATCTGATCATCACCGATACGACGTTGCCTGATGGCGATGGTTTTGGCTTTTGCGAGCAGCTCAAGCGCAACGATCGTTTCAAGGATATCCCGGTCGTCTTTTTAACCGAGGATGACTCGGTGGCGCAGAAGATGAAGGGCTTCGAACTTGGCGCGTCCGAGTACTTGACCAAGCCGATCTACGTCAAAGAGGTCACCTCGCGCGTGGAGTTGTTGTTGCAACGCCGCGCCAAGGAGCAGCTCAGCGATACGGACACCGAGGTTTTGGAGGGGGAGCTCTCCGAGATCACGATGATCGATCTATTGCAGACGATCGAGAGCGAGCTCAAGAGCGGCACGCTCCAGCTCGACCGCGAGCGCTACCAGGCGACCGTTTGGTTCCGCGAGGGGAACATCCTCGACGCGATCTGTGGGAACCTCCAGGGCGAGGAAGCGCTTTATCGCTTGATGTTGTGGCCAAAGGGTCAGTTCGTCCTGCGCTACCACGATCACATCCGCCGCGCCGATCACATCGAGAAGGACTCGAGCGATCTCCTGATCGAAGGGATGCGTCGCTTCGATCGTTGGAACGAGATGGTGCGCACGCTGCCCCACCTCAGCCGCATCTTCGAGGCCGACTATCAACGCCTCGAGGGGGTCCCTCGCGAAGTGGGTCGGTTGGTGCGTTTGTTCGATGGCTATCGCACACTGCGTGACGTCATCGACGAGAGCCCTGTCGATGACATCACGACCTTGCGCGTGATCCGCAGGTTGCTCGACGATGACATCCTGCTCGACGTCACCCCCTCCGAGGACGCGCTGCGCCAGACCGCGCAGCACACCAACCTCGCCTCCTGGCTCTCTGGCCGCAATATCCGCAAAGCCGAGACCGCCGAGGTCCAGCAACTCTTCGAGACGAGCCCTGGCGTTAAATCCGTGCCGGGTCTCAACCTCGAGGGAGAAGACGAGGACGAGTTCGAAGAGGGCGCACCGCCTGCCATCGAAAAAGCACCGAGCACGCTCGAGGAGCGCTCCTCGACGCCGCTTCAGGACCCGGAGACGCGTGACTTCGAGGAGGGCCAGGCGCCTGACCCGGCCAACACCGAGGACGCCGCGCACTGGCGCTTCCATTGGGACAAGGCGCGCAACGAGGCGATCGCCGCGAAGCGCCACGACCAGGACTCGCGCGATGTCTTCGCGCTCGATGACCTCGAGCGCGACCTCGCCGAGATCGAGCGTCGGCGCCGCGAAGAAGAGGCGCGACGCCTCGAAGCGCAGATGCAAGCGGGTGAGCCCGGTGGCGGTGGCACAGGTCTCGGTGACGAGAACACGGAGATGGGCCACGGCGTCACCTACTTCGATGATATCAACAGCCCCTCTGAATCCTCCGATGTCGAGGAAGAGGAAGAGCCTCGCGAGATCACCAAGGAGCTCCACCGCAAGTCCGTGCTCGACGAGATCGAGTCGATCCGACAGGAAGAAGAGGAGCGCGCTCGTAGGGAGACCCCTCAAGGTGCGCCAGCGTCTGCGCGCGAGCTTCCTGCCGATGAGCGCGATCCTCGCGAGGGCATCGAGGATATGCTCGAGCAGAGCGCTCGCCAGCGCGCCGCCGCCATCGACGAAGCCGAAGAGATCCAGCGCGAGAGCAAGCAGCAGCACAACACGCTCGCCGAGCGCGTCGCCGCCGACTACGAAGCGGGCGAAGAGGAGACCTCGCGCACGCGCACCGATCAGTTCGCGCCCGTGCTCGATGACTTCAACGCGTCCAAATCGAGCGTCGACATCAAGGAGCCCGTGGCCCTCGAGCCAAAGCCAAAGACCAGCCGCGTCACGACTCAGGAGTTCGTCTCGATCACCGAGGTGGACACCGACGAGCAAGAGCGCGCGAAGGCACCCGAACCTGCGGTCGAAGACAAGGTCGAAGCAAAGGCTGATCCCGACGAGGTCGAGACCGTCGAGGAGCCTCGTCCGAGCAAGTCCGAGGACGAAGACAGCGACGAGCCTCCATTGATTCCTCTGGGCGCGCCCGAGGACGATGGCGAAGAACCTCGCGTCTCCAAGGAAGATCTCGAGGCGCTCAAGGCACAAAAAGCTGGGCTCGGTGACTCGCCAAGCAGCGTCACCGAAACCGACGACTACACCCTCGAGGAGGTCGACGACGACCCCGAAGAAGAGGAAGTGGCCGAAGAGCCTGCCGAAGACACCGAAGACAGTGAAGACACGGCAGGCATCGGGACCGACGACACCGACTCACAGGAAGAAGCAGAAGAGGAAGTGTCTGCTGACGCCGAAGAGGAAGAAGAGGACACGAAGAAAGAGGCAGAGGAAGAGGACGACGAGCCTGCCTCTCGCAGCGCGGAGAACATCCTCGCCGCTCGCACTCCTCGCAACCAGGAGCTGATCAAGGCAGAGATCGACCTCAAGAAGGGGAGCACTCCTCCTGAGGAAGAACACCTCGAAGAAGACTCGGACCTCGAAGAGGACTCCGATCTGGCCGAAGACTCGGATGTCGAGACCGACGCCGATGGCGAGGAAGCAGCTGCGGCTGCGGCTTCCCTCGAGGAGGACTCCGATCTCGAAGAAGACTCGGATGTCGAAGCCGAGGAAGATGCTCTCGAAGAGGACTCTGACGTCGAAGACGAAGAGGAAGCTCTCGAGGAAGACTCGGATGTCGAAGAAGACGAGCCCGAGGAAGAAGAGGAGGCCGCCTCTGAAGAAGAGGAAGAGCCCGAATCGACCGACCCTCCTTACGTCATGGAAGCGCCGCTCTTCGCCGACGAAGAGGAAGAGGGCTTTAACACCGCTGGCCTGATCGGCATCGTCCTGGTCGTCATCGCGATCGTTGCTGTCATCCTCGTCTTCAACAAGGATGACAAGAAGCCTGATCCTCCCAAGGAGACCACGCCGATCGCTGCGATCGAGAAGGACATGGCGCCAGCCAAGGAGCCAGATCTCGGCAAGGTCGCGGAGACGACTCCTGTCGAGCCTGACCTCGGTCAAGCGGACATGAACGCCGTCGCGATGGCGCCGCTCACCACCGAGACTGCCGAGCCAGGTGGCCTCGCCACGGCACAGGGCGTGCACCGCACGAGCGCCAACCAGATCTTGCTCCACTCGGGCATCGCCGATCCTGCCAGCGTCGAAGATCCGATCGCGTTCCTCGCATCCCAGGGTGCAGACATGGGCAACGCGGATATGGGCTCAGGTGACATGGGTACAGAGACCTCGCCAGATATGGGCGCAGTGGCCGTCAACTCCACCACGCCTCCTGTGGAGAAGGACCCCGTCGAGAAGAAGCCCGAGCTCACGCCGGAGCAAAAGCTCGACAAGGACCTCGACAGCATCGAGCGCATGCTCAACCGCGAGCAGTACGGCAAGGCAAAGTCGCGCATCGGCAAGATCGCAAAGGATCACCCGAACAATGGTCGCGTGGCTGCCCTGGCTGGCCGCAGCGAGGTGTATGACAACTCAGCGCGCGCCATCCGTGAGATCAACCGCGCCAAGGGGCTCGGGTACAACTCCGCCGAGATGTACCTCGACCTCGCGACAGCGTACTTCCTGAGCGGGAACAAGGGGCAGGCCAAGTCCACCTACGAGACCTTCCTCAAGCGTTATCCCAAGCACAAGCGCGCGGGCGAGATCCGCGCCATCCTCAAGAACCAGTTCTAAGAGCGCCATGCTTATCCTGACCATCGAGTCGAGCTGTGACGAAACGAGCGCGGCGGTCATCGAAGATGGCCGCCGCGTTCTTTCAAACGCCATCGCGAGCCAGATCCCGATCCACCGACGCTTCGGGGGCGTTGTCCCTGAGTTGGCGTCGCGCAATCACATCGTGGCTATCCACAATGTCATCGACGAGGCGCTCGAGGGCGCTGGCGTTACGCTCGAGGAGATCGACGCCTTCGGCGTCACCTCCGGGCCAGGGCTCGTCGGCAGCCTGCTCGTTGGCATCGAGACGGCCAAGGCGCTCGCCTACATCCATGACAAACCATGCGTGGGGCTCAACCACCTCGAGGGGCACCTGACCGCCGTCTTGCTCGACCTGCAAGGCGTGGAGTCACCCGAGTTCCCCTACATCGGCCTCGTGGTAAGCGGGGGACACTCCGATCTCTACCTGGTGCGCGGGATGGGTGATTATCACTCGCTAGGCAGGACGCGCGATGATGCTGCGGGCGAAGCCTTCGACAAGGTCGCCAAGATGCTCGGGCTCCCCTACCCTGGCGGCGTCGAGATCGATCGCCTCGCAGCCAGCGGTGATGGCGAAGCGATCGACTTCCCTCGCCCCATGTGGACGAGGAAGAACCTCGATTTTTCGTTCGCGGGGTTAAAGACGGCGGTGCTGCAACATCTGGAAGCCAACGGCTTGCCCGAGACCGACCAGCAATTGAGTGACATCTGCGCCTCGTTCCAACGCGCGGTGGTCGATGTGTTGGTGATGAAGACAATGGCCGCGGTCAAGCAACAGGGCGTGCCGCGCGTGGTCGTCTCGGGTGGCGTGGCGTGCAACTCGGAGCTTCGCGCGGCGATGAGAAAGAGCGGCGAGGAGCAAGGGGTGGAGGTGTTCATCGCGCCGCCAAGGCTTTGCACGGACAACGCCGCGATGCTCGGACCGGCAGCGCACGAGGCGCTCTCGAAGGTGACAGCGCCAGGCTTCACCAGCTTCGACCTGAACGCGCGATCGAGCATGCCGCTCGGGCAAGACGAGCGCGCGCCGAGCGTGGGCAACCACCGTTGAGTCGGCGCCCTGTTCTTGAACACCCTGTTCCCGAGCAAGGCAGCGGGACAGGAGGCGCCGGAGAAAAAACTTAAAGATAGAGAACTGGCAACTAAGCCAATTTTTTATTTAAGTTTTTCGATTTTGCTTTTGTAAAAGCTCACAATGTTGAATAGATCCATAAGGAGAGGTTCGACAACTTTCACCACGAAAGTTGCCACCTGATCGAACCTCTCGTGTGCTGTGACTGAATACTGATCTGGGGGGCCAACCTGTACGCCGAATGGTAAGCAAAGGAGCACCCTGATGGCACAAAACATCAAAGAAACCCTGGCCAAACTCGAAGAACTCGATGGATTTATCGCCGCCGCGATCGGTCACGCGGAGAGCGGAATGGCGATGGGGACGCTGGGAGGCTCGGACGAGTTCGACCCGGAGATCGCTGCGGCGGTCAACTCGGACGTGATCAAGGCCAAGCTCAGGGGCATGGACGCGCTCATGCTCAGTGGCCGACTCGAGGATGTTTTGATCACACTGGACTCCCAGTATCACCTCATTCGCCTCTACAAAAAGAACCCGATGGTCTTCATCTACCTCGCGCTGTCGCGTAAGAACGCGAACCTCGCCATGGCGAGGTTCAAGCTCGAGACGGCAGAGGCGAGCCTCGAGCTCTGAATCTCTCCTGAGATCTTTCGCATCGATCTTCACGAAAACGAGGGCGCGTCCGATGGCACCCTCACGGACTTCCACTAGAGCGAGGTAGCCCACTGATCCAGGCCAAACACATGGATGAGTATCTGGAAGTCGCGAGTGACCTGTCCGAGCCGACCGAAACGAACGGTTGGTCTCAGAACATGGACCTCGCCGCCAGGAAGTTAGAGCATCAAGACGAAGCGCTCCCCGAGCGAGCTCCGACGCACTTGAAGAAGCTCGAACAGCTGGGTGGTTTTCTGGGGGCGGCGCAGGTATCCATGAGCGGCGCTGTCCTCGCGCTGTTGCCAGCGGCGCATTGCCCTGTCGAGCTGGACTTGAGGCTGTTCGCCGCGAGCAGCAGCGCGGTCTTTGGGGGAGAGGTCGCTGCGATCGAGCGGCTCGGGCTCTCTCAACGCGTCTCCGAGGTCGTCATCTCTCTCGAAGACTACTACGTGCTCCTCAAGCCTGCGCGCGAGGAGCCTGACACGTTCGTGTTTCTGCTCCTCGACAAGAGCAAGGCGAACCTCGCCATGACCACGCTCGCCATCAAAGGGTTAGAACTGTTCGCTTGAACGTGCGGCGGTCAACGCGTCCCTCGAGGGGTTTCGCTTCGAAAGCGAACACCCCTTGACTCGCAGACCCATGGGAGTGATTTTACGCGTGAGCACCACGCGGTGCTCGCACCGCATCTTCCCCACAAGTCGTGAGCAAAGGAGCGCTCGGTGTCCTCTCCAGAACAGGAAAAGTTGTTGGATGCGCTCGATGAGAGCAGCTTGGTCAAGGCGGCCCTGGTGATCGATCACAACGGGCACGTCAAGTCACGTCGCGGCCAGGCGCGCGCGCTCAAGGGAGATCAGGTCGCCCCTCCTGCAAATGACGAGGGGAAACCCAATGAGAATGTGTACTTGATCGAGTTGAGCCAGGATATGCTCGCGGTGGTCTTCGATGACGCCATCGAGTTCGAGCAGCTACGCCGCGCGGTCGATACGCTCATCGAGCACGCGGGGCTCGAGAAGAAGGAGGAGTGAGAATCACTCCTCTCGGAGGGACTCTTCCTTGTTCTTCTCGGTGTGCTCGTAGAGATCCTCTTCTCCAGCGAGCGCCTCTTCATCGAGGCCGACCATGAACGCCTTGGTGAACCCACCGACCTGCACAGGCGTGAGCGGCGTGCGTGGAACCACCACGTAACCCACCGCCGCATACATCGACAAGCAAATGCCCGTCAAAACGATGGACTTGATGGCATCGCCTGCGGTGGTCGCGAGCGTGGTGCCAAAGATCGCGGCCGAGACGATGATCACGCCGACGAGCCCGGTGTCCTTGAGGAAGTAACCCGACGCAGCCGCCGCGCCCGCGACGAACAGGCCGCTGACAAAGGCGTTGTTCTCTGCGTCGATCGCCAGGAGCTTGAACCCCGCCACGACGACGATGAAGTGTATGATCGCTATGGCGATATAAAAGGTCTCGACCGTCCAGGTGATCAGAGCCTCGGCCAACACGGGGTGGCTGGCAAAAAGCATCGCATCGAACATCACTCTACCCTCTCTCTTTCTACGTCAGGCGTCCTCGACTTTGGCTTCGTCGATGGTCGCCTCGAACTTTCCTGGTTTGCGCCCTGGAGGCGTTTTGTTCACGCTCTTCTCGGGCGTGATATCTACGGTTTCGTCGCTCTCGAGCCCTCGCTTGAATTGACTACGCAAGCGGCCAATACGCGACGCGATGCTGGGCAACTTTCCCATCCCGAAGATCACGAAGATGATCAGCAGGATGATGACGAGTTCTGCGAGGTTGGGTAACATCACTCTCTACCAGGAAACGAGAAACGCTCGTTCATTCGAGCAGATGGTGTGATACCGCGCAGCACCTCGCCTGTCCATGCACATCATAGGCGATACGCAGCGCGTTTGCCAAATTCACCGTCTGGATGGGCTCGAAGGGGTGACCTGTCGATAGAATAGACGCATTCCCTTGCAAACAGGTCACACTTTCTCAAAAAACCATCACGAAGATGTCGTAGATCGCGTGCGTGTAGACAGCCACCGCGAAGCCCCGGACATGGAAAATCACCGCCAACAAGATCCCGGCGAAGAAGCGAAAGAGGAAGGCTCCCAGTGTGAAGACCTCTCCCATCGAGCCGACGTGGTGGATGGCGCTAAAGATAAGGCTCGAGACGAGGACGGCGATGATGGCCGCGACCCAACCTGGCACGTCGCTGGCGAACTTGCGCATCCCGTAATACAGGCCGCCCATGCCGATCAACCTGAAGACGGTCTCCTCGTAGAGCCCGGCGCCCATACTCAAGACGAGCTTCTGGATGAGGTTCATCTCTTGCGCCGCGCCGCTCGCCAACGTGGCATCCAGCCCGAACACGCTCATCAACTTGACCACGGCGGCGCCAAAGAAGAGCGCGTAGAGGGTGCTCTCTGCCAGCATGATCGGCCAGATCTTTGGCCGTAGCTTGCCCTGATCGCGCAAAAAGTAAATCCCCCCGGCGAACGCCAGCAGGATCAACAAATTTAGCCCCAGGTAATACATCGTCTGGCCCTGCGCGACCCACCACATGGCGGTCGTCACAAAGTCCACGCCGTTGCGAATCCCATCCGTAGCCAACACGCCGATCTGGTAGAGGATAAACAGCGGCACGACCAGCACCAAACCCGTGCGCAAGTCCTTGCTGTCGCGCAGGTAATCACGCAGACCACCTGTGGTCTCGACCACGGCCACGTTCGATGACTTCTTCTTGGACATATCGTTCCTCTCGTGCGTTGGCGCGATCCAGGTTTTTTGTTCGAGCGCGCGTCGACACCGTCGATGAGACAGGTTGCTCAAAAGCATCGGAGGCGTTAATCGTAACGTCCCTCTGCTCCTCTCATCAACAGGGACGAGAGGGAGGACCCTTCCAGGATGCTCTGAAACAAATATCAACACATCTCTCTCGATGTGCCACCTTTGGCCACAGGAACAGAAGGAGTCGACATGCAGCTCGAGAAGCTCGACTGGGACGCGATCCAACAAGAGGCGCTCACGCTCTTCAAAGATTTGCTGCGCATCGACACCACGAATCCTCCCGGCAACGAACGCCCCGCCGCCGATTTGCTCGCCGAGTCCTTGCGCGAAGATGGCATCGAGCCCTGGATCGCCGAGAGCGCGCCCGGTCGCGCGAACCTCGTGGCGCGCCTCCCGGCAAACCGCGAGAGTAACCTCGAGCCCTTGCTGCTCGCCGGGCACACCGACGTCGTCCCCGCCAACGCCGACGAGTGGACGCATCCTCCCTTTGCCGCCGTGGAAGCAGACGAGATGATCTGGGGACGCGGCGCCGTCGACATGAAGAACATGGTCGCCATGAGCGCCATGGTCATCAAGGTCCTCGCGCGCCACCCCGAGCTCCCGCGTCACCGCGACCTGATCTTTGCCGCTGTTGCCGACGAGGAGGAAGGTTGCGCGATGGGATCGACCTGGCTGGTCGAGAATCACCCCGAGCGCGTCAAGGCCGAGTTCATGCTCGGAGAGGTGGGAGGGTTCTGGCTGAACATCGGCGCCAAGACGTATGTGCCGATCATGGTCGCAGAGAAGGGGCGCGTGCACCTGAGGATGCGCGCCCGAGGCGCCGCAGGCCACGGCTCGATCCCCAACGAGGAGAGCGCGCTCGTGCGCCTGTCCCGCGCCATCGCGCGCCTCGATAAGAAGCGCCTCCCCTACCGCCTGACGCCCGTGGTCGAGACGTTCATTCGCAGGTTGGCCGCCACGCAGCCGATGCCTGACAGCGCCGGGTTGCTCGGCCTGCTCGATCGCCGCACAGCGCCGCTGGTGTTAAAGCGGCTGCTGCCCGACAGGAGCCAGGCGCGCGCCTTCCACGCGATGCTGCACAACACCGCCACGCCCACGATCTTTAACGCGGGCGGCAAGCTCAACGTGATCCCCGACGAGGCGACCTGTGATCTGGATGGGCGGACGCTGCCCGGGCAGACCGCGCAGGACCTCGCCAGAGAGGTGCGCGAGGCGATCGCAGACCCGGAGATCGAGGTCGAGATCCTCGAATCATCGCCGCCTGTGGTCGCCGAGCCGATGCGCAGTGACCTGTTCGCGACCATCGAACATATCGTCGCGAGAGAGGCACCCGGCGTCCTCCCGATCCCGTACATGATCACGGGCTTTACCGACGCGCGCGCATTCCACAGGTTGGGCATGCGCTGCTACGGCTTCTCTCCATTGATGCTCGAGCCAAGGCACGAGCTCAAGTTCACCGAGCTCTTCCACGGTGTCGACGAGCGCGCGCCTGTCGCAGGGTTTGCCTGGGGGCAGAAGATGCTGCTCGAGGTGGTGAGTGCGTTTTTGGCAAAACAGGGGTGAGCTTTCTGCTCCAGCGCAGGTCGTGCCGAGCAAC
>JAYZVO010000221.1:0-11559 GCA_036155555.1 Myxococcota bacterium | reverse complement strand
AGGCTGAGCGGTTGGAGGCGACTCCAACCTCTCAGCATTATTTTTCGGCGGCTTCTTTTTGCCAGGCGCCAGCGCTTGTTATCAGGGGACAACCTGCACGGGGATCGAGGCGGTGTTGTTGTTGAGGTTGATGTCATCGGGATCTTCGACGACGACGTGCAGGTAGTAGGTTCCAGGCGCGAGACCTGCTGGCACGTTCTCTTGCTCGAAGATGTAGACGGAGCTGTTGCCCATCAGCTGTGACGGCGCGATGTAACCTGCGGCGCTGAGCGCGATATCGTTTGCCGGGTCCGGCGAGGTGCCGGTGCCAAAGTAGAGCTGGTAGGTCGGCGCCATCTGCGTGGTGTCGGTGCCGATGTTGCTCAGGTCAAAGCCAATGCGCAGTTGATCGCCGACCTTGTATGTGCCAGGGCCAATGGAGAGGTTCTTTGCGGTCAGATCAACCCCGGAGAGTCCCTCGACCTCGAGGTCATAGGTCACATTGCGCGCGTTGCCGCTGACGGTGACTTGCACCCAGTAGCGGCCAGCTTGTGGCGCGATGAAGTTCTCGATCGAGGCGGTCGGTTGGTCAGGAGCGGTCTCCTCGTTGATCCCTGGTGTCTGGTTCGGGTTGTAGAGTTGCAGGCGCAGAGTGCCTTGTTGTGCGCCAGGATCTTTCGTGCCGCGGATGGTGATCGACTGTCCGGGGAAGCTGATATCGAAGAAGTAGAAGTCGGTATCAGCGACAGGACAGCGATCGAGGCTTTGTGGTTGCTCTGATGCGGCGAGCAAGCTCGTGGCGGTGCCAAACGAGTCGTTGGGCTCGGCGTAGGAGGAGCAGAGCAGGGCGGGGTTCACGTCCTGAATGTCGACCTGGAGCGAGTAGAGGTTCTCGACAGGTTGGTTTGGCACCGGGACCTTTTGCACATACGCGGTGTAGCAGCGGTTGCCGTTGACGTAAGGGATGGCGACTTGTTCGGTGTCGGTCTTTGTCGCCGAGCTGTCGATGGCTTGCTGCTGGCTGTCGTAGAGGTAGAGGTCGAGATCTCCCATCGCGTGCGCGAAGTTGATGGTGACGGTGAGCTTCTTTCCATCGGGGACGCAGATCTCGTAGTAGTCATCCGCGCTGTTGCACGAGATGAGGTTCGAGAACGAGCCCGAGCCCGTGATCGGGTAAGCATCCGCGAACGAGTCATTTGGCTCGAGCGGGTCGTAGCACTCGGTCGCGACGACGATCTTTCGGCTGATGGTCGTGTTGTTGGTCACGTCCGTCTCGGTGAGCGTCGCGTTGGGATCGACGATCGCGCCGATGTAGTACTCGCCATCAGCGAGCGCGACGGGGATGACGACCTCCTCATTGATATTGATCGAGGCGGAGTTTGCCACCGTCGGGATGGTCAGCGATTCGAGCAACGGGTCGTTGGCGTCGATGGTCTGATCCGCCGAGATGCGAAGCTCGACGGGGACATCGACGGCGTCGATCTGGCCGATGTTGTAGAGGGTCAGGTCCACGTTCACGCGCGCGCCGATCGAGAACGTATCACGCACAGGCAGCGTGAGGTTTCTGGGGGTGATGTCGATGCCGGTGCTGCGCTCGAGGATCTGGATGTCGAGCTCATAGAGGTTGCGTGTGCTCGTATCCGTACCACAGACCTCGACGATGTATTCTCCGCCACCGGTGAGGAACGCTGCGACCTCTTGTACGCCGGAGGCGTTGCGGTCGATGTCGATGCCTTGCAGGCCGGATGGATCGAACAGCTTGGTCGAGAGGACACCTTTGTCCGCGGCGTGTGTGTTGGTGATGATGACAGACTCGCCCTGAACGAGCGGGGGCGTCTTGAAGAAGTCACACGTGCCAGCGACGCAAAGCGCCAGTTCGGACGCGCCACGAGGGACGCTCTGTGCATCTGCGGGGCGGTTGTTTGGTTCGAAGGAGTCCTCGGTGCAGATGCAGAAGGTGCCCGCGATGGTCATCAGGTTGTCGCCCGAGCGCGCGTTGTTCTGCTCGTTGGTCTCGGGGAGGGTGTCGTTGGCGTCGACGATGACGCCGATGGCGTATTTCTCCTGGAACTGCGCGCAGGTCGCAGGGATGGAGAAGGTCGCCGTGGTGCACTCGCCAGGGTTGATGTTCTCGAGCTCGGATGAGGCGACAGGTTCGACGTTAAAGTCCACGCGGCTGCCGGGCGTCTGGTAGAGCTCGACGCGCGTGTTGCCCGTGGCGTTTGTTCCCGTGGCGCAGACCTCTGCCTCGATCGTGATCGAGTCTCCTTCGTTGACCATCTGTGGGACGGTCACGGAGCTGATGGAGATGTCGACGTCAGCCTGGTCCGTGATCGTGATCGGGTTCGGGTGGAGCTTCTGGTTGTTGCTGCGGAACGGCTCGCCGAGCAAATCATTCGGGTCACAGATCACGTACATATAATAGGTGCCAGGATCAAAGAGCGCCGAGATCGTGATCGTGTCGTTGATGGTGCGCTCGGAGTCGCTGGCGAGGTTGGTGATGTTGATCGAGTCGACAGGTTGGTCCATCAGCGTGTTCACGCGTGGCTGATCGCCGAGGTAAACGCGACAGAGGAACGAGGAGACGTCGACGGTGCCTTCGTTGGCGATCACCAACTCGTACTCGAGCGCGCCGTCGAGGAAGGTGCGCTCGGGCGTGACGATGAAGTCGCGCACCACGATGTCAGGTCCATCGACGAGCTGGTCTGTGACAAGGATCGGCGCTGGCGATGCGGCGATGTTGTTCGCCTCATCGCTCTCGGTGACGTCGTCGCGCGAGTACGCCTTGACGATGACGTAGACCTCGAGCTCCATGTTTGGCGGAGGAAGGATCGCTTGATCCAGCACGAACGAGGTCGGGATGAACTCCTGTGAGCCACCGCGCGAGGTCAGCTGTTGGACTGGCTGCGTGGTGTGAATCAGGGTGTCGCTGTCATCGAGGATCGCGTCACCCACCGAGAGGTAGGTCTCTGCGACGATGTCGAAGAGGTCGAGGCCGCCGTTGTTGACGATGCGGAACCCGCGCGTCACCGAGGAGAGCTCGGGGAAGGCGCGGTCGGGCGCTGCGACGACGTCGAGCACGACGAGGTCAGGCTCGATCTGGTTCGGGTTGGTGACGCGGATGACGTTCATGCTCGCGCCGAGGTTGTTGGAGCGATCCTCGTCGAGGGTTTGCTCGGCGGGATCGATCACGACAACCAATGTGTAGTCTCCACCGTCGAGCTCTGGCGGGATGCTCTTCGTGAAGGAGAACGCGCGGTCGGCGCCAGCGCCGATGACGGGCTGATCTCCACCAGGAGAGCGCACGAGCTCGGTGCCAAGCGAGATCAAGCTGTCGAGATCCTCGAGCGTTACCACGCGCTCCTTGCTCAGGTACGCGCCGACTTCGATCGGCGCGGTCAGATCCTGGGCGAGGTTGTTCGAGAGCGTGGCAGAGATCGTGAGGTCATCTCCGGCGTCGATGTTGGCGGGTTGCCCGCGCACCGCTTCGATGGAGAGCTCGATGGGCGAGGAGACCGTCAGGTCGCGCTCGGCCGAAGCGATCACCTCGCCGCCCGCGAGCGCCGAGACCACCACGGTGAACTCACCGCTGATTTCGTAGGTGTGTGTGGCCACCCCGATGGCGATGTCCTCGCCTTCATCGCGCTCGCCATCGCCGAAGTCGACGCGGTAGGTGAGCGCCTCGGCGGAGGTTTCTGCGCCGGGGGTGATCTCGAATGAGACGCTGACCTCGGTGCCCTGGTAGGGCAGGGCGGGATCGATCGCTTCGATCGAGACCGTCGCCGAGGCGTTGTCAGCGGGGTTGTTATTCTCGCCACAACCTCCACACGCGGTCAGCGTGAGGAGAAAAAGCGCGGCGATCCAAACAAGCGGAGAAAAAGATAAGGATCGGGTGAGCATCGTCTTCTATCACCAGATATCGAAAAAGAATGAGTTGAAGCGCCCAGGGGTCGTTGGGTCAAGGCAAGCCACCGCCTGTTCTGGATTTTCAGGCAGGCTGGCGCATGCCTCATCATGGTGAAAGGGGGCATCGAATGCAAGCGGTGACATCGCCCCGTTGCCCCTACTCGCTTGACGTCCCGCGCTTTGCTGCGTTAGCTTGGACACGTGAGAACCTCCCTGTATCCAGCCCCTCCTCACTTATCCGAGAGGCTGCGTCAGATTCCACGGACACCGAAAAGATGTGGCGTGGGGCTCTGGGCATTGGTGGCTGGGCCGGCATGTATGCGAAGCGTTCGCATCGGCTTGAATTTTTGAGGTACGCAGGGAGATGGCGAGAAGTTCTGCTTTGGAATGCAGAGGAGGTGTTTGATTGGCCACGCATGGTAATGGCGGCAACAAGCCGGATCTTTCCGATCTCAAGGCTCGGCTCGGGCTCAACACCACCAACCGACCTGGTGGCGCGCCTGGACGTCCGGGCGCGGCGCCGCCTCCCGGTGCGGGCGGCCCCCCTGGCGCGGGCGGTCCTCCCGGTCAAGGTGGTCCCCCCGGACAGAGCGGTGGCCCTCCTGGTCATGGTGGTCCCCCCCAGGTGCAGCAGGCAGCGCCTGCGGCACAACCTGCTCAGCAGCAGCCTCAACAGGCCGCGCAACAGCCGATGCAGGATTATGGCGCTGCGGACATGCACTCGGGCTATGGGCAGCAACCTGCGCAGGTTCAGCAAGCACCTCAACCGGTCGCCGCGCAACCTGCTCCTGCACCTCAGCCCTCCGGTCCTCCCCCCGGCGCGAGGCGACCGCCTCGTGGACGTCGCGATCTCTCGCAGCTCCCCGTGGAGCACGTCGAGATCGACGAGTCGGTGGTCGAGCAAAAGCTCTTCTCACCCGCCTCGATCGGGATCATGATCGGCATGCTCGCCATCGGTTTGATCTTCGGTAGCTTTGGCTCGAAGGCATCTCAGGCGCGCTCGGTCTACGACGCGCAGACCAACGCCGCGACCACCGTGCGCGAAGACGTCAAACCCTTCGTCGAGAAGGCAAAGGATGTCGCCAAGAAAGCTGGCGCGCTCGATCCTACAAAGCCTCAATATGATCTCGTCAAGACACTGGCAGACGAGAAGTTCGTGCCTCCGCCCGGTCTCATGGGCGGCAACGCGGCATTCATCGGCGGTGACAACGTCTACAACGTCACCTCCTTTGCCGCCAAGGCCACGACCTTCAAGCAACTGCTCGAGCGTCACAGCTACGAGACCAAGATCGACAAGGAGGAGCTCGATCAGCTCCTCGAAGGCAACGAGCTGCTCCAGGGCAACAAGAAGTTTGCGGTCCTCTACAACCACAAGCAACTCCTCGAGCACCTCAAGGGCAAGGGTGAGGACAAGGACTTCAAGCCAGGCGCAGGTCGCCTCGTGATGCTCGAGAAGTTCGAGACCGACGAGGAAGGCAACGTCACCTACGAGTCACTCGCCAATAAGAGCGAAGGGCAGATCAACGTCAAGAACATCATCCCGATCGAGAAGTCGGAGATGATCAAGACGGGCGGCCAGAACGCACTCCAGCGTTACAAGCGCCGCGTCGAGGTGATCCGCTTCTACGCTGCCGACTTGCAGAAGTCGACCAGCGGGCTCGTCGAGGGGCTCTCGGCGGTTGCCGATCGCGGCAGCGCGCCTCTGCTCCAGCTCTCCGTGCCCGAGGCTCCCGCAGGGGAAGCCGCTGGCGGCGCCGCAGCAGCACCTCCTGCCAAGGAGTGATACGCTGCGCGATTCTTCCTCGCGTGCCGTCGATTCCTGACCATGCATGACTCCCTTATCGCGCTCTTCGAGCATCGCGTGAACCTCTCGGGGTCGGCCCCGGCGCTTCGCCACAAGGTCGACCTCGATTGGGTTCAGCTCTCCTGGCGCGCCTGGTGGGAGCTCTCCGAGCGGCTCGCCGCGGCGTTCATCTCTCAAGGATTGCGCCCCGGTGAGCGCGTCGCGCTGCTGGCCAATACTCGCGTCGAGTGGGCATGGTGCGATGTCGCCATCATGATGGCTCGCGGCGTCGTGGTGCCGATCTATCCCTCTTCTACCCCCGAACAAATCACGCAGATCCTCGAGGACTGCGGCGCGTCGCATTTGCTCATCGAGGACCCCGAGCAGCTCGCGAAGGTGCTCCCCTTGCTGCCCGAGCTGCGCTCGCTTCGCTCCGTGATTTACTTCGATGAAGATGCCTTGCTCGAGACGCCGGACGAGCAAGGCCGCTCACGCCTCCGATTGAGCGACCTCGAAGGGGTCGAACAGCTGAAAAAACGAGGAAAGCTTCGACGCTTCGACGCCTTCTCCTCGCTCGGGAGAAGGCAGCTGGCCAATGACCCGGCAGAGGTGATCTCGCGCCGAAGAGAGGTCGCCCCGGATGACCTCGCCACGCTCGTTTATACCTCCGGCACGCTCGGTGAGCCCAAGGGGGTCGAGCTCACGCACGCCAACGTGTTGGCCGAGGTCGACGCCTTGCTCGAGCTGGGGTTGTTCGAGGCCAATGATTTGCAACTGCTCTCGTTGCCGCTGGCGCACATCTTCGCGCGCGTGACCCTCTGGGCAGGTATCGGCTACGGCTACGAGACCGCCATCGGAGAGTCGATCCCGAGGCTGATGCACAACCTCGCCGAGGTCGAGCCGACGATCTTTGCGGGCGTGCCCCACATCTTCGAGAACATCTACTATCGCCTGCTCCACCAACTCGAGACCCCCAACGAGGACATTGGAGATCGCGTGATGACGGGATTGCTCGAGCAATCCCGTCAGATCAGCATCGCCAGGCAGAATGGCGAGCCGTTGGGGTTGTTGCAGCGCGCCGCGCTCAACCTGCTCGAGCCGCTGGTGTACCAGCGCGTGCGCCGCTTCTTTGGTGGGAGACCCCGGTTTCTTGTCTCGGGAGGCGCGCCGCTCAGTCCTCAGGTCGCCGAGTTCATGCACAGCTGCGGCGTGCTCATTATCGAGGGGTACGGGCTGACCGAAACTTGCGCCGCCGTCACCGTGAATACGCCGGATGATTTTCGGTTCGGTTCGGTGGGAAGGCCACTCCCCGGAGTCGATGTCGCGATCGCCGAGGACGGAGAGATCCTGGTGCGCGGTCCGATGTGCGCCAGAGGTTATTTTCGCAACCCCACCGCCAGCAAGGAGCTCGTCGACGAGGATGGCTGGTTGCACACCGGAGACCTCGGGCGCTTTGATCGAGATGGGTACCTCTATATCAATGGCCGCTCCCGCAACATCATCATCACCGCAGGTGGCAAGAACGTCGCGCCGCTCGTCATCGAGCGCATGCTCGAGTCCTCGCCATTTATCAACCACGCGATCCTGTTCGGAGACCGACGCCATTACCTGACCGCGCTCGTGACGCTCGATCGGGCTGGCGTCGAGGAGTGGGCCAGGGCGCATGGGTATGGTTATGATTCATGGGAGGCGTTGGTGAAGTCGCGGCGTATGCGTGATCATGTGCAAAAGGTCATCGACGAGGTCAACGCCAGGCGCCCGAACTTCGAGGCGGTGCGAAAGTTCGCCATCCTTGATTCTGACTTTACGCTGGAAGCCGGCGAGTTGACGCCGACCCTCAAGCTCAAGCGCGCAACAGTGGAGGCGCGCTACAGGCACATCGTCGAGGAACTCTACAACGCCGAGTGAGCGCTCAACGCACCCGAAAGAGGACGCCGATTTCGAGCGTCCCCTGGATGAGTGAAGAGAAGAGCGCCGCGCCGGTTCCTTGCCCGACAATCTCTGCTCGGCGCGTGGCATCCTCGAGGCGGTTGTACTCGATCGTCGCCAGGGCGCCGAACATCCCACCTGCTCTCAACGCGAAGTTCTCGCTCAAGTCGTAAGTCCCGCCAAGGCCAGTCTCTGCGCGCAGCCCGAAGACGATCGGCTCTGCGGGCTCGCTCACGTAAATCATTGTCACGCCTGCTTCCAGCGGAACAAATAGCGAGAAGGAGGGGATCTGCATCGGGATTTGCCACCGCCATCCTCCCTGGAGCGCGCCGACAAAGAGCGAGCCACGGTTTCGCTGCCTCGAGACGACCTGCTGTGGCTCTTCGAGCGGTACGTACTCGACGCCCGCGTCATCGTAGGTGCCATCGGGGCGTTGCCTGCGCTGGGAGATCAACGAGGTTCCTTGATGATGAATGCGGATGCGCGAGCGTTCGTGAAACTGCGCGCTCGCTCCGATCGAGAACGAGTCGATCAGGACGCGCAGCGCGACATGCGGACCCCACTCGTTGGTCTCGTCCGCGAGGTAGGGTTGCACGAGGCTCTGTCCGTTGTTTCCGGCGCTGGGATCTGGCTCGTTGGTTTCGATCGTATGGACGATGTTGCGGCGGTAGGGCGTCAAACCATAGGAGGTGCCGATGGTGCCCTCGATCCCGAAGCTCTGCGCGTGCGCTGACGCGACCCAATCCTCACCAGATGTCGGCGCGAACAACCCGCACACAGCAAGCGTGAGCGTCGAGAGCAGGTATTTCCCGAAACGCTTCAATCCGAAGCTCCTGTAAGCGCGTCACATCGATCGAGCGTGGAGCGAGCGTCCTCTTTCGGGAGCAGCAAGGTTGGCGTGGACGCGGCGAGCATGGTCACGGAGGTGCCCTTGATATGCCAGCGGTGCAGGTGCGTGATTTCGACAAGCGGTGAGGCTTCTCGTTGGACGAGTTCGAGGACGAGCCCTCGTTCGTCGTTCAGGTCGCCCACGATTTGGACCTCGGCGATGTCGGTCGCGTTGCTTGTTGCGGTTATGGCTTTGAACTGGGTGAGGAGATCCTCGCGCGTGGTCGGGTAGGGGAGCGTGAGGTCTCTGCGTTGGATCGTGAGCAGCTGGCCCGGGCAAGTGACCGAGATGAGCCCCGGCTCCTTGTTGGTTTGGGCGCAAGGAGTTGTTTGCGATGGCAGCTCTGTTATGGGAGGGGCGGGGAGCTCGAGCGTTTTGTAGAGCGCGATGCGTTCGTCTCGAGAGGTCGCCAATGCCTGCTCGGGGCCAGTCATCTCGAACAGGAGCGAGACGCCCATGGGGTCGTGGTGCACGAGGTACTCGCGTCGAAACTCGGGGGAGTTTGGATCTTCGATGGTCCAGAGCGCGTCCTGGAGGTTGGCGTCGAAGATGCTTTCTGCTGCCAGCGGAGCTTCGAGTTGCGTGACACCGCGACGCTGTAAATCGAGCATTAGCCAGACAAGCAGCGCCTCGCGTTGCTCGAAGCGTGGCAGTTGTTGGATGCGGCCCACCATTTGCCTCGATGTGTCGCGCAAAACAAAGAGTGTTTGGGAGGATGCGGCGTCGGGGGCCTCGGTGCTCCAGGGGGCTTGCGTGGTGAGTGCTGCGCCTGGAAGCGTCGCGCTCGTTGAGGTCGTGGGGCCAGCACAGCCTGCAAACAGGAGGCAAGCGACGGCATAACAGGTGAACTTTACGAGGAGGAGAGGGCGAGCCATGGGGGCGTTCTTCCGTTTCAGGAGAGGATCAGGACATCACGAAGCGGTCGACACCACACCATATCCGCGCGAGGTTGAAAAGTGGAGGGAGCATCGGGGCGGTTGACAAATGCGCTAACTTCGCGTTTTCTAGGCCCGTTACGAGCGCCTTCTCGAGCGCTCGCAGTGGATGGCCGCCCAGATTGAAGGCATCTCCATACAAGCCATCCACCATCCTGCACCACCTATCTGCTCCCGTTGTTTGGAAGTTGGAGTTTTGCATATGCTTCTTCGTCGCTTCTCTCTGATCATGATCGCCGCGCTCGTCAGCTTCGGGCTGTCCGGAAGCGCCATGGCGGATACCAAGGAACCTCGCAAGTGGAAGACGATCACTTACAAGGTCAAGCCAGGGGACACGCTGACCTCGATCGCGCAGAAGTATGACACGAGCCCTGAAAAGTTGATGAAGTGGAACCGTGGGCTCCAGCCCACGAACCTTCAGATCGGGCAACCTCTCAAGATCGCCATCATCAACCCCGATTGGAAAGAGTGGAAGACGTCGGGCGGGAAGAAGCGCAACAAGAGCAAGGCACAGGTCAAGAAGAGCACCAAGAAATCGAGCAGCAAGAAGGTCGCCGCCAAGAAAAAGGTCGACACAGACAAGGCGGAGAAGTCCAACAAGGACACCGAGAAGCCAAAGGTCGCCAAGGCGGATAAAGCTGAAGAGAAGCCGGAGGCGAAGAAGGTTGTCGCCGAGAAGAGCCCCGAGCCGCCAAAGAAGATCGATGATGGCGACAGCGCAGACTCGAGCGCGCAACCTCCAAAGATGCTCGCGAACAACCTCGAGAATGAGGATCACGCAGATCACGCAGATCACGATCATGACCACGATCACGGCGCAGATGGCGATGATGAAGGTGACATCACCGACGGCGTGGATGGTGGCGAAGAGGTCGCGGACAATAGCGACGAGCAGGATGGTATCGAGCCAGGGTTCGATGACACGCCTGACTTTATCCCCACGCCGAAGGTCGCCGACAAACCTCGCGGACCGCTCCCTCGCTCCTTTAACTACAAGGGTGAGAAGCTCCCTGTCGTGACTGGCCCGGATATGATCGGGTCGGACATCAAGCGCGCGGTTTACTTCGTCGGCAATGACGAGAACATCGGCAGCGTGGCCCTCAAATTCGGGCTCGATCCCGAGGACTTGCTCTACTGGAACGACCTCGATCGCATCAAACTCCACCCGGAAGAGGTCCTGGTCTTCAAGCTCGACGCCAAGCCTCGCGTGCCAAAGAAGCCGCTTCCGACGGTTCACCGCGTCAAGCGCGGTGACACCTACGAGAGGATCGCCAAGAAATATGGCGTGAGCGTCAAGCAGCTCAAGCGCTGGAACCCGAAGATCAACCCTCGCAAACTCCAGATCGGGCAAACCATTCGGATGTACATCCCTGGCCGTGATGGTCGCTCGGTCTCTTATGGCACCGCGAACCGCGGCAAGCTCTACAACGGCGTCGCGCTCGAGAGCACCGATGGCCTCAAGGTCCGCACCGTCTCGAACGCTTACGGCACCGAGCGCGTGATTCGTTTGCTCAAGGGCGCCGCGTTCGATGTCCAGGCGCGCTGGCCCGATGCTCCCAACCTCGTCGTCGGTGATATCAGCTACCGCCGAGGCGGCAGGATCAAGAAGCACAAGAGCCATCAGTCTGGCCGTGACGCTGACGTGAGCTTCTTCTACAGAGGCAATGTCCAGACACGTGATTTCGTCGACATGGAGCACGAGACCTTCGACGCGGTCAAGAACTGGCATGTGTTCAAGACACTCATCGACACTGGAGAGGTCGAGTACATCTTTATCGACTACCCACTCCAGAAGGTGCTCTACGAGTACGCGATGGCGATCGGTTACACCGAGGAAGAGCTCGAGCCGCTGCTCCAATACCCTCGCCCAAAGAGCATGGGCGTCGGCATCATCCGCCACGTGCGCGGCCATGACGATCACTGGCATATCCGCTTCAAGTGCGGCCCGGAGGATCGCGGCTGCCGCTGATCACGCCGACCGCGTAGCGCTCGCTGACACCCGAGGAATAGACCTTTGTGAGGTCGATTTCTTGGGTGTTCTGCTTTAAGCTACCCACGAGAAATCCATGCTTCGTGTGTGGAGGGCGGTGAGCCCTCCGTTTGCAGGCAAGCGTGAGGGAGGCGCGGTTCGCTAGACG
>JAYZVO010000220.1:0-17355 GCA_036155555.1 Myxococcota bacterium | reverse complement strand
GAGCGAAGTGGAAGGTGTTGTAGCCACCCTGCCCGGCAGGGTGGCTACAACACCTTCCACTTCGCTCGCCGCTTCGAAGGAGTTTATTGACCGTCGCAGTCGCAATCGGGTGGGATGGCGGTGGTGCCACAGCGCGTCCATCCTTCGAGCGGGACGTCGAAGTTGAGCTGGATGCTTTGCGTGGTGCCATCGTCGAGCTGTCTGGTGTAGGTCGTCAAGGTGTCCTCTCCGTCAGGATCGTCGGAGAAGAGGCAGACGCCAAAGCTCGCGCCGCGCGTGCACATCTCCTGGCCAAAGCCATCGATGTAGGCGCCGTTGGTGAAGAAGGAACATCCTGCCTCGAAGCACTCGCGCTCGGTCTGGATCGGATCGCACACCTCGAAGGAGGGCTCTGTCACTACGGGGGGATCGGGAGGGTCCGGGCACCCTGCCAGTGATAGCGCGAGCGGGAGCGTGAGGAGGATACGAGCGATGTGTCGATGAAGAAGTCGCATGGGTTTCGCGTCTGTGTTGGTGGAGGGTGTACTTCGGAGGTGGAGATGTTTGCTCGGTCCGATTTGTTGACTTGTTTCGTGAAAGGGTAAGCTATACATCGGGACTGGATCGATCCAATGGCGAGAATATCCTCGCTGTGGCAAGGCGTTCTTACCAGTGAAGGAAAGAGAGCGGTCGAGGAAGGCCCCCTGGTGTTGGCGTTCGGGCGTTAAAGCAAAGAGAAGCGATGAGTCGTCGAGTTCGATACATCCTGATCATCCTGTCGAGTCTGCTGCTGTTGTGCGCAGCGCTCGCGTTGGCGTTGCCAACGCTCGCAGCGCGAGGCTTGGAGAGCAAACTCAACGGCATCCTCGATGGTCGACAGCAGGATGCCAGGTGGGCCTCACTCGAGGTTGACTGGTCGGGCGCGCTGGATGTCCGAGACCTCGAGGTCTCGGACCCGGAGCGTGGGGTGACGCTCGTGGCCGAGCGTGTTTTGGTAAAGCCCACGTTGGGGAGCCTCTTTGATGGCGAGCCGAAGCTGCGCGAGGTCCGCCTTGTCGGCGCGATGCTCGTGGTGGATTCGGACACGCTCCAGCGCTCGCTCCAGGGCGCCGGGGACAAGGACGAAGAGAAGAAGCCAGACAAGCCCAAAGATCCGAACTCCATGGCCGAGAAGTTCAAGCGCTCGCTCAAGGAGGAACCTCCCACGATTCGATTCGAGCGCGTCGGCCTCAAGGTCCGCCGCGCGGGCAAGGATCTTTTCACGTTCGACACCGACGAGGGGTTGATCGAACAGCGCGGCGAGGAGCTCGCGATCGAGGCAAACGGCGACGCGGCGATCGTGTGGGAGAAGTTGCCAAAGTTGATGCACCAGGCGAGGCCCTGGGGCGTGGCGGCAAAGATCGGCCTCAACAAGCGCACCGCGAAGCTGGCGTTGACCTCTGGTAATGACGCCGCGCCACTGGTCGATCTCGTCTTGCCGAGGGTCGGGTATATAAAGATCGGGGAGCTGCGTCTTGATCTCGACCTGAGCTCCGAGGATCGCAAGGGGCTCGTCGAGCTCGATCGCTTCAACGCGAAGGTTGGCGACGTCGATGAGCTTATCGCATCACTCCAGGCCGAGGCGCTCTCGCTCGATGTGTTCGAGGAGCGCCCTCGTGTCGTCGCCGACGGGGTCGCCCTCGAGGTCACGCCCGCCAAGCTCTCCGAGATCCAGCGCCTGGGCAAGCGGCTCAAGCCTTCCGCGATCTTCAAGAAGCGCAAGGAGACCGAGCCACCCGAGGTTGGTTGGGAGAAGGTGCTCGCGCGCCTGAATGATTATGGACTCAAGGCGAACGCGGCGATGATGCGCGTGGACGCGAAGGTCTCGAACGCATCGCTGGCGATTCATTTGCTCGAGGATGATGACAGGTCGCGTCGCATCGAGTTGGTCAATGGGCTGACGGCGACGCTCGAGCGAGGTTCGCTCGAGGCATCGGGCGCATCCTCAGGTGGGACGTTCGCGGCGATGGCGGTGTTTGCTCCGGGGCAGGCGATGCCGACGACGGCGTCGTTGCTCGCGCGGAACGTGGACATCTCGAAATTGCCCGGCATGGAGAAGGGGCGCACGTTGCCAAACCGTGGCGTGCGAGGTCGCGTGGGCGGCGTCCTCGATCTCTCGATGCAGTGGGCTGGACCAAACCTGCACTCGCGCGAGGCGACCTTGCTCTCGGACGTGAAGTGGCGTGATGGCTCGCTCTACTTGCACGGCCTGGCGCCAGAGGAGCTCGAGGGTCTCGAGCTCGAGACCTCGGCCACGGTGCGTTGGCGACCGGACACGGGCGTCTTCAGGGTCGAGGATGGCGAGGTCAAGTACAACGGCCTCGAGGCGACCTACTTTGGCGAGATCGTGGACTGGCCGCTCGAGCCCGTGATCGAGGCCGAGGTGCTCATGCCCGAGACCGAGTGTCAGGCGATCATCGACGCGGTGCCCGAGAAGATGCTCGGGCCATACAAGAACGTGACGCTCTCGGGGGCGGCGTCGCCGCATTTGATCATCGATTATCCGCTCAACCGACCACACCACCTCGAGTTCGAGCTGGATGGTTTGGCCGAGGAGGACAACCCGGAGTTTCGTCGCAAGCGCCGTCGCTCCGGCGAGGAGCCATTGACCCCGCTCCACAAGAATTACTACTGCAAGATCACGGGGCTCAAGGCCGAGCGTGAGGGGTGGCCCGAGCTAGAGATGGCGGACGCGCCCGGATCGGTCGGCCAGGAGATCGCGAAGACCAAGCCTCCAGGCTGGCGTCATCCTGGCGCGCTGGGCGATGTGTACTGGCTCAACAAGCCGTTCGTCAAAAGGGTCCCCGAAGAGGGGGTTTACGACGAGGCGGAGATCTTTATTGGTCCTGGGCTCGACACGTATGTTCCTCTCTCGCAGATGCCGGTGTGGGTCCCCGGGGCGGCGTACTTGAGCGAGGAGATCCTGTTCTACTCGAACAAGGGCGTGAGCCTGGGGTTGATCGAGAAGGCGGTGCGTATCAACCTCGAGCGAGGGCGCTTTGTTTATGGTGGCTCGACGGTCACGCAGCAGCTCGTGAAGAACCTCTTCCTCTCGCGTGACAAGACGCTCGCGCGCAAGTTGCAGGAGGCGTTGATCAGTTTGCGTATTGACGAGGTTGTCTCGAAGCGGCGCGTGATCGAGCTGTATTTGAACTGCATCGAGTTCGGGCCAAACCTGTATGGGATCGGTCCCGCGGCGCAGTTCTATTTCCAAAAGCACCCGCGCGATCTGACGCCGATGGAGGCTGTATTCCTGGCCATCATCAAGCCCTCGCCAAGTTATGGCGCGCACCTCAAGCGGCGCGGCAAGTTGCCCGAATCTGGCTGGATCAACAAGAGGGTCGAGACGATCTTCAAGCGGATGGTCGAGTACAAGGTGCTCACGCAGGAAGAGGCGGACGCGGAGCGTCCTTACATGCTGGAGTGGGACAAGGACGGGAACTACATTCCGCGTAAGAAGTCGCCCACGGAGCAACTCGATGATTTGCTCAAGATCGACCTCTTCGATCCTTGATAGGAGGAGGTCTTGCCCGTCACATGGCGGGCCGCGCCATGTTTTTTCGAGCGCGTGAAAATAGGCGCAGAGGTCGATTGTTCCTTGCTCGGCGAGGCTTGTAAGCAGGAACGATTAAGGAGAGGATGAAACTTCCTGGCGTCGCTGGCCTCTGTAGAGGAGAGCGGTCCGGGGGTGAGAGAGCCCCATGAGGGGATGCGTTCGCACAGCGCGGGCGTGATCGATGGCACAGGATGCGAGGCAGCGAGCAGCAGCATGGCTTCAGATGACAAGGGCCTGGACGAGAGCGAAGTGGAGGAGTTCGACGGGGAGGACTCCGAGGATCAGCTCGAGGCGTGGCCTTGGGATGATGACGAGGTAGATCCAGAGCTCGTGGAGTTGGGGGATGCCCCGGTGCGCGACTCGGTGCTTCGTCCGATCCTGATGCTCATGGTGTTGGTGATGGGCTGCTTTATCCTGAGCGACTGGCAGGAGGAGTTGGCGTATTTCTTTAGCGCCAAGGAGGCTGTGCAGATCGGCTCGGTGACGGACTTCCCCGAGAAGCGCGCGGCGGACCCCGAGTGGTCGCCGCAGATGCCACACAACCGCTACGTCGAGGTCAGCGGCATCGGCGAGAGCCCGAGCCTGTCGAAGCGCTACAAGTACTTCAAGTTGATCGGCGGCGAGGTTTATATCGAGACCTTGCGCGATGACGCGGAGGCTTCCGAGCTCGAGAAGTTGCAGAAGACAGGGAACGAGCGGGGCGATGAGCCCGCCGAGTATTTCCGCTTCGAGGCCAAGGGGCGTGCGCTCTCGTTCGCGGCGATGCCCAAGCGCTACGCCACGTTGCGTCAGTACTACAGCCGTTATTACAACACGACGTTCTGCGTGGATCTCGACGAGGGGACGCGCACCCAGCTCGAGCGCCAGCAGCGCGACATGATCACCCAGATCTGGAAGGAGCGCTACGATGGGGCGAGCGCCGCAGAGCGCGAGAAGCGCGGCTTGACGCAAACGCCCACCGAGGAGCAGGTGCGCGAGCGGATGGAGCAGCGCCCCGTGTGCGTGGACGCCTGGTTGATCCAGGCGCACAAGTCCCCCACCGATCACTGGTGGTATCTGGCGTTGGCGTCGGTGTTCGCGTTGTTCATGTTGGTCGATCTGATCTTCTTGATCCGTTGGATCGTGCGCTTCCTGCAACCAGACGACCTCTGATTCGAGTCGAGGTTCCCGAGCACGCGCAACCGGTTAACACACCCTCCTGATGTGCGCACACACACAAGGAGCGTGCACATCATCCTCGCCGCGAGCTCTCCTTACTTTGTATCGCCGCCAGTTTGGTTGACGCTCCCCTGGTGCAATCGTAAGATGGGCAAGCTCACCACCGGGTCCTCCTGAAAGATCTTCGCTCCGACTTCCATGGGAGCCAGGAGAGGTAAACCCCCGGGCACAAGAAGCGGTGAAGAGCCTTGAGGAGACGCGCTCGTTGGGCAGGTTAATCTACTACGACAGCACGGGGCGGGAGATCACGATCCCCTTTGGTCCAGAGCAACCTCTGGTGACCATCGGGAGAGCTACGGATTGTACGATCCAGTCAAACCGCAAGTCCGTCTCGAGGCACCACGCCGAGTTCCGCTTTAACAATGGGCAGTATGAGATCGTGGATCTCAACAGCTCCAACGGCACCTACCTGATCGTCAACGAGAGCCGCCAGCCGGTGAAGCCGCGCGCGGCGCTCTCGCATCTGGACGAGGTGTGGTGCGGCGACTTCATGCTCCAGTTCGAGGAGATCGACGAGTACCTCGATCCAGGCTTTTTGGAGCCCGACTCGGACCCGACCTATGGGGATGGCGCCCCTATCATGGTCAACCAACCCTACAACACGAGCCCTCCTCAGGGGGGCGGCTACGATCAAGGCTACAACAACGGCGGCTACGATCAGGGGTATGACCAGGGCTACAACAACCCGAACAACTCCGGCTTTGGCCAGCAAGGTCAGGGTTATGAACAACAGGGTTATAATAACCCGAATAACTCGGGCTTCGGGCAGCAAGGTGGTGGCTACGACCAGGGGGGCCAGTTTGGCAGCGAGCCCTACGCGCCCAACAGCGGTGGCGGCGCAGGTTATGGCGCCGAGCCTTACCCGCCTGGTGGCTACGACCAGGGTTATGATCAGGGCTACGATCAAGGCTACAACAATGGGCAGGGCGCAGGTTATGGCGCCGAGCCCTACCAGCCTGGCGGCGATGATTTCTATCCCAACCCCCAGGACCAGGGTTACAACAACGGCGGCGCAGGTGGCGGCGGATATGTTTCTCAATCCGCGCCCCCGCCCCAGCAGCCACAGCAGCAAGGGTATCAACGCGGCAGCCAACCTTCTGGCGGATACCCCGCGCAGCAACCTCAACGCGGCTACGACAACTACGACAACTACGACAGCGGCTATGATAGCGGTCCAGGGCAAGAGTATGACTCTGGCAACAACGACTATCACCGCGAGTTTCCATCCGGCCAAAACGAGATCTGGCAGGAAGGCAATGACACCAGCCACGATCAAAACGTGCGCGACATCTTCCCCAACGGCGCGCCTGGCACGGGTGGCCAGGGCGCGAACAAGGAAGAGCTCAATCGCCTGCGCGATCAGATCGTGGAGTTGGAGGAGCGCCGCGCGGCGCTCGAGGATCAGCTCTCGCGCCAGGATGGCGAGCTCAGTCGCCTGCGCTCGGATGTCTCCAGCCATCGCGAGAGCGAAGAGCGTTTAAGGGGCGAACTCGAGGAAGCGCGCACCGAGCGCAAGCGCCTCGAGGACAAGCTCGGCGGTGCGCTCCAGACCGCGGCAAAGGGGGACGCGCTCAACGAGGAGCTCGTTCAACTCCGGGGTCAACGCGACGAGCTGCAAGGTCAGCTCGACGAGACGCTCGAGCGCGTCGAGAGCTACAAGCGGCGCGTCACACAGGCTGAAGAAGACGCCACGCGCGCCAACCGCCTGCGCGATGATTTGCGCGCGCGCGAGCAGGATATCGAGCGTTTGCGCGATGAACTCGATGGCGTCCGCGAGGAACTGCGCGAGTCTGTCGAGGAAGCGCGCCGTGCGCGCGAGGAGACCGAGCGCGTCCGCAGCAACCTCGCCAACACCGAAAAGATCGCCAGCGAGGCCACCGATCTTCGCCGCGAGATCGAGCGCAACAAGCGCCTCCTCGACGAGTTCGAGCGTCGCAACCGCGAACTCCAGCAGGAGTACAACGAGACCAAAACCGAGCGCGACGAGTTGCTCGCCAAGCTCGAGGAGCACATCGCCTCGGAGGCCAACCTCAAGGCGCTCGCGGCGGATCACGAAAAGCGGCTCGCCGATTACTCGACCGAGAGCGGCAAGCTCTCTCAGGAGCTCAAGAAGCTCAGGAGCGCCTTCGACGAGTCTCAGTCTCAGCGCGAACTCTACGAGAAGGCATCACGTCGCCTCGAGAAGGAGAAGGCCGAGCTCGAGGAGAAGTCCTCCACGCGCTACAGAGCGCTCGAGGAGAACTCTTCAAAGGCGATCGCCGAGCTCGAAGAGAAGCTCTCCGCGAGCCAAAAAAGCGCCGCCGCCGCGACCCAGGAGCGCGACGCCTTGCTCGTCGAGCTCGATGAGCTCAACCCCAGGATGACCTCGCTCAAGAACGAGGTCCAAGGGCTCAAGCAACGCCTGCGCCTCGAGAAGGATCGCAAGCGCGAGGGGAGCGACGCCCTCAAGGAAGAGAACGACACTCTGCGCACCCAGTGCGACGAGCTCGAGGCCGAGCGCGAGCGCCTTCAGGCCGAGCGCGATCATCTGCAAGCCGAGCACGCGCGTCTTCAGGCCGAGCAACAAGGGCTCACCGAGGGGCAAAAGCAACTCGAGGAGAACCTCGTCCAGGAGCGCGAAGCGCGAGCTTCGGCCGAAGCTGGCGTGGATGCGCTCAAGGGCGAATTGAGCGCGTTCGAAGCGCAGCTCGCCGAGCTCGAGGAGCAGGACATCCCGGACCCCGAAGAGCTCGAGCAGTTGCGCTCCGAGAACGCCTTCCTCAAGCGTCGGCTCGAGGACGCGACCTCTCAGTTGAGCGAGGTCTCCAACGCCACCATCGAGGTCCCCGCGCTCCAGGCGCCGCTTCATGCCGCGGCCGCTGTTGCTGGCGGCGTCTCGGATGATGCGGTCAAGCGCGCGCTCGGGTTGCTCGAGTCACTCGATCGCGTCATCGACGCGATCCAGCGCACGGACTTGAGCGGTCTTGGCACCGTCGATCGGATCAGGCTCCAGTCCGCGCTGCGCGACACAGATCCGCTCGCGACCATTCACGCCATCCGTGGCGAGCTCTCTGATGAAGAGTGAACCCTCGCGTTTCTCGACCTCACTCGCTTGCGCCGAAACCTCAAAACACATAGCTTCTTGTCCTCGAGTCCAGCGCGTCCCATCGACGTCGCGCTGGCGCCGGATCGGATTGATTTTGCTTTGGAGCGAGCTGTGATGCGATTGTGTTCCTCTCCCCATGTTCTGTTTGCGGGTGTGATTCTTGCCAGCCTTTTCTCTGTCGCGTGTGGCGAAGAAGAACCTCCTCCTCCATCGACGCCTCCCGAGCTGAGCGCGGCGCAGGTTACCTGTGGCGAGGTCTCTGCCGAGATGGCCGCCAAGTATGACGTGGATTATCCCGTCATCCAGGAGGTCTCGGTGCAGGTCACCGACGCCGAGCGCGATCTGGTGTCTGTATCGGGGAACGTCAACGGTTATCCGATCACGGAGTTGACCGACGACGATGCAGATCTACGTTTCACCTGGAGCCCGCCGAACAGTCTGGAGCCGATGGTGTGTCGCGGAGAGATCGTGCTATCATTCCAGGCCACGGATTTTGACAACAACGTCAGCGAGCTCGCAGAGATCATCGAGAAATGAGCGCGCTCTAAAGAGCGCGCGGCTCGTGGCTTGGTTTGTACCCTCAGAGGATAGAAGAGCAATGGCGACCTACGACTTCGATTTCCAGCGCTACGTCGACCGCAACAACGCCAGACAGGGCGTGACCGTCGATGGCGAGCGTCCCGAGTTCGGTGACTACGCCTTTGCTGGCGATTTGCGTGTGCTGCGCCGCCTCAACAAGATGAAGCCCGTGCACATCGTGGCCGAGGCGACGGTGCGCTTCTGGAAATCAGTGCAGCGAAACGAGCTGCTCGGCTCGGCCGTCAAGGTCACGCGCCGCCAGTTCCCAGAGATCCATGACGCCACCGTCGATTGCGCGCACGCGCTCGATATCCCGGTGCCCACGGTCTACGTCTCGCGCACGCTCGGGCTGAACGCGGGTACATATGGCACCAACGAGGAAGCGTTTATTATCATCGGCGCAGCGCTCGTGAAGTTGCTCGAGCCCGATGAGCTCAAGTTTGTCATCGGCCACGAGTGTGGCCACCTCCATAACAACCACGTCGTCTACCGCACGGCGGTGACGTTTTTGACGCAAGGCATCGGCGCCTACGTCAAGTGGGCGGTCGTGCCCGCGACCATCGCGCTCAAGTCCTGGAGCCGCCGCGGCGAGATCACTTGCGATCGCGCAGGGCTCGTCTGCTGCCCCAATGAGGACGCCGCGGTCAACGCGATGCTCAAGCTCGCCACAGGCAGCGCAGAGCTCGCCGACAAGGTCGACGTGGAGGATTACCTCAAGCAAATCGATGGGATCAAAGAAGGGGTGGGGCGCTTCGCGGAGTTGATGTCTTCGCACCCCTACCTTCCCAAGAGGATTCAGGCGATGCGCCTGTTTACTCAGAGCAATTACTACCGCTCGTTGATTGGCGAGCGCGGCGGAAAACCTCTCGATGAGGTCGACCGCGAAGTGGAAGAGTTGATCAAGGTGATGTGAGCGCGGAGCATCCGCGTACATAATCACAAAGACTTCCAGGGAAGGCTCCTTTGCGAAAAGGAGTTTCCCTGGATGAACCTGCGTGGCGACGCGATCGGGTTGGCCAGGAGGGAGACCTCGGGTACCAACGGACCGATAGAGCGAGCGGCGTCGCGCGCCGAAAGGCAAGGGCGAAGGGCGAGCTTGGTAAAGGCACGTGTGACCCTCACTCACATGAGGGAAGACAGCGGGCTGTTTCACGCCAACAAAACCCCAGTTGCTCTGCCACGGCGCACAGCGATGGCTGGCTCGCGCTGGTCCGCGCGTATCACGAGGGCTCGCCGCCATACGGCGACGACCCGACCTCGTCGCGCAGGTTCTTACTTTTATCCTCTCCAGCGAGAGGAACCGACCGTTTCGATCTTCGCGCGCAAGCAGTGACAGTGATGAGGATGGCATGAGCGACGAGAAAGACCCGACCCAGGACGAAAACCAAGAGAACCTCTCCTCGGAGCATGGAGAGGATGGCGCCAGCGGTGATGCTACCGATGAATCACCCACGCCGCGCTTTTCTCCTGTCCTTTCGCGGGGCGCAGTCGCCGATCCGAACGCCAAGAAAAAGGCGCTCGATCTCAACACGCCAACTCCCAAAAAAGATGAGGGCGAGGACGGAGAAGAAGAGGACGATGAGGATCTCGATGATCAGGATGATGTCGCCATCGAAGAAGACGAAGTCTCCTTCTCTCTCGAGTTCGGCGGTGATGATGACGACGAGGTAGCGGTCGGCGCCAGCAATGGCTCGGGCGACGCAGACTTCTGGACACAGGTCGATGACTTCGGCGCCTCCGACGAGGATGGCGAAGAAGAAGAGGAAGAAGCGCTGGACCCGCTCCCCGCGCCAACGCCCATCCCGGCGCCTCGCCGAAGTCCGATCATCTCTGAAGACGAGCAGATCGAGGAAGAAGAGGATGACGACGAGCCGATCCTCGAAGAGATCGATCCTCCCTCGCGTGAACTGGAAGAGCCTGTTGAAGACGAGGATGAAGACGAGGTTGTCTTCGAGGAGTCGGAAGCAGAAGACGAGGAAGAAGAGGAAGAGGGCATCGCGCTCGATTTGCCTCCTGTCGAAGCTGCGCCCTCTCCGGTCGGTAAGTCAGATCTCGACACGGAAGGATTGCCCGTCGATGAAGAGTATGTCGGCGAGCTGCTCGTGGAGCTCGGTGAGATCGCTGATGAATGTGGCTTGAAATCACTCGCGGACGAGGTCGAGTACGAGCGCCTCCCGGCGCTCGCCAGAGGACGCATCACGTTGGTGGTGCTCGGCGAGTTCAACCACGGCAAATCGACTGTGGTCAACGCCTTGCTCGGCGCGGATGTGCTCCCGGTGGGCATCACGCCAACCACGGCCGTGATCACGCACCTTGTCTACAATGATTCTCCAACCGTCACGGTCAAGCCGCCTCAAGGCGGCGAGTCCTACACGATCCCGTATGATGGGATGGAGCAGGCGGTCAAGGAGAGCGGCGCCGAGGGAGAGGAGCCCGAGTTTGTCGAGATCGGTTATCCCAACGAGGTGCTCGGTCACTCGCTGGTGCTCGTGGATACCCCTGGCGTCAACGATATCTCGCGCCAGAAGGTCGAGATCACCTACGGCTATCTGCCGCGCGCTGATGTGATCCTCTACGTGCTCGACGCCACGCAGGTCCTCAAGAAGTCAGAGGTCACGTTTATCCGTGATCGTTTGCTCCGCGCCAACCGCGACCGCATCATCTTTGTCCTCAACAAGATCGATGCCTTGAGCGAGGAGGACATCGCCGAGGTCGAGCAGTACGCCAGAGAGCGCCTCGAGAGCCTGATCGGTCCGGTCGAGCTGTTCGCCTTCTCGGGCCGCCGCGCGCTCGACCAGCAACGCAAAGGGGGCGAACTCCCCGCCGAGTTCGTCAACTTCCGCCAGTACTTGATGGGCTTTCTGCAAGAGCAGCGCGCGTACATCATCCTCGACTCCGCGCTCGCGGGTGGCGCGCGCGTCTCCGGTTTGCTCGAGCAAAACCTCGCGATCAAGCGTCAGGGGTATCGCCTCGAGAAGGATGAGCTCGAGCAACGCATTCGAGCCGTCCGCAGCAAGCTCAAGGAGTCGCGTCGCCTGATCGCCGAGAACACCCAGCTCATCGACGAGCGTATCAATGGGATCGCGGCGACCGCGCGTCACAACCTGCGCATCTTCACCGAACAGTTCACCGAGCAGCTCCCCGGTCAGGTCGAGCGCGCCGAGGCGCGCGACGTCAAGCGCTACCTGCCCGCCTGGATTCAGGACACCTTCAAGGCATGGCTCGAGGAAGAGGGGCAGGCGATCGCGCGCAGTTTGGAGGAGCTCGCCGAGGAGATCATCGAGATCACCAACGAGTCACTCAAGGAAGCCGTGGAGACCTACCGCGAGGCGTTCGGCCTCTCGGGCGAGCTCGACATGGAGGTCGACACCATCGCCTACGATGTGAGCGTCTTCGCGCTCGGTGCCTTTGGCGTCGGCGTGTTCTTTTTTGCCAACATGCTTATTGGTAGCCTGTTGACGCTCGCGACGCCGCTGCTCGCTTTCTTCCTCAAGGAGAAGGTCGACGCCCAGATCAAGGAGCGCGCCAAGGCCGAGGGGCTCAAGGCCGTGGAGACCGCCAGCGAGAAGCTCGAGGAGGAGCTGCTGCGTGTGATTCATGACTACGGCGCGCGCCTCAAGGACTTCGTCGAGACCGCCGGTGACAGGCTCTACCGCCAGATCGAAGAGGCGCTCGAGCAGGTCCAGGAAGAGACCCAGGGCGACGTGGATCGCGACGCATTGCTCGCTGCGACCGACGAGCGCCTCACGCGTGTTCGCGGCGTCGGGCATGTGATCAAGACCAGCCGCGCTCAGCTCGCCAAATGGGCGACCGAGGCAGGCTTCCAGCAAGCTGTCGGGAAAACCAAGGAGTGAATCGTCATGCATAAATCGCTCGCCACGACCCTGTTGCTCTCACTCGCGCTTTACGGGTGTGGCGGCGATGTGCCGACGTCCTTCTCTGCGCGTGACCTGGGGCAAAAACCTCCTGGCGAGGACATGACGAGCCCTGGTGATGATCTCGGAGTTGGTGAGGGAGGCCCCGCTGATATGCCTGTGGCGGGCGGGGACATGAACGACCCTGATCAATCAGGCGGGGTCGATATGCCGTCCGAGATCGACCCGAAGCAACCCTCGCGTTGTGTACAAACTCCCACAGAAATCACCTGCGATCACAAGACCGCCGAGCTCGACATCGGGTTCCGAACGCGCGAGGTCCACTACCAAACCCCGCTCGGCCAACCTCCCGAAGGAGGTTGGCCGGTGGTGTTCTTCTTCCAGGGGTCGCTGTTCTCGTCAGAGGGCGCCTGGACCGCAGATGAGGACACGCCTTACGGGGGCTTTATCCAGGCGAAAGTGCTCGGTGCGTTGCTCGACCAGGGTTTTGCGGTGCTCGCGCCGGAGACGCGCGTCAACGGCTCGACCTACTGGGACACGAACATCCTCCCCTACAACTACAACTGGGCGCTCGCGCCAGATCATGACCTGATGCTCGAGCTCTTCGAGGGGATCGACAGCGGCGCCTTCGGTGAGCTGGATGGTTCGAGCCTGTTCGCGACGGGGATCTCGAGCGGCGGCTACATGACGAGCAGGATGGCGGTTTCCTATCCCGGGCGTTTCAAGGCGTTGGCGATCATGGCGGGCTCTTACGCGACCTGCGCCGGGGTCAATTGCTTTGTCCCGAGCTTGCCAGAGGAGCACCCACCGACGCTCTTCTTGCATGGAGAGTTGGATGCGATCGTCCCGTTGTACACGATGGAGCTCTACGCCGAGGATCTCGAGGATGAGGGGGTCGAGGTCGACTACCTGCTAAATGAGGACGCAGGCCACGAGTGGATCCCCGGCGCAGAGGTGGCGGTGCCAGAGTGGTTTAACGCGCACCGCTAAGGGTCACTCTTCTTCTTCTTCGTCAGCGGACTTTTTGGCTTTCTTTGCCTTCTTGGCCTTCTTTCCTTTTTTGTCCTGCTTCTCTTTCTTTGCCTTCTTCGCCTCTTTCTTTGGAGGCGCGGCATCTTCATCGGCCTCGTCGTCTTCAGAGGTCGTATCTTCGTCACCCGAATCGGTGGGGAGTTCTTCTTCGAGGTCGAAGTCTTCGCTATTTTGCGCGAGCTCGAGCTGGATGTCGTCGCCGCTGCCCTGGATCGGGTTCAGATCAGGTTCGTCATCCTGAGCGAGCGCTCCTGCGGGGGCGCTCAGGGCGAGGATGATGGAGGCGGCGAGGAGGCGCTTGAAGAGGTTCTGTGTATCAAACATGGTCTGGCTCACTGGGGGAATGCGTTCGCCTCGGGCGAACGACTTGTCTGGGTACGAGCGCGATCTCACGCGCTTGTTGCTGCGCTCAGTGAAGTTTGACCTCGATCCGAGCGCACCCCAGGCGAATACCAGGGACACTTTCCGCGGCCGAACCTCACCCACCGACGCGTCCCCTCGAAGGGAGTGTCGGTGCTCTTCAGGCAAAGAACGTCCACGAAATTTGTCTGGCGATTCGGGCACATGACAATGTTTCGGGAACGCCATGATCATGAATACAGATTGCCCAAAAGCAAACAGAAATCGACCTCGAGGATGTCGTTTTTCAATCCCCTCGAAATCGCGTTATGGTGTGCGCATCTGCGCTTCGACACTGGTTTGATGAAAGCGTGAATAACCGATGGCATCCCTCTTCAGAGGAGACCTCGATGAGAGGCAACGAGGCGCGCTTATGCGCGCTGATAACAACCACCGCCGCGTTTGCTTGTGTGTGTTTCTGTCCTGCGCTGGCGATGGCTCAGGAGGATGCTCGAGCGCTCGAGGCTCCTGATACGCTGGCCAGCGATCAGCAGGCGCAAACGTATGTCGGCGGTCCCTCCCCGGAGCGTCGCCGCGAGCTCTACGAAGAGGCAAAGCTCGACCACCGGACGGCGCTGCTCTACAGCGCCGCGCTGCCTGGTCTGGGGAACATTTACGCGGACAAGATCTTTCGCGGCGCGACCTGGATTGGGATCTTCGGGATGAGCATCTTCAGCGGCCTGGCCGGTTGGCGAACCAGTGATAACCGACTGGTGATTCTCGGGATTTCAGGGGGAGTGGTCAGCTACGCCGGAGGATTTCTGACGAGCTATCGCGATGTCACGACCTACAACGAGAGGTTGCAGCGGCGCTACAAGGTGCACGAGGCAAACCAGGACGCGCAGGGAGGGCGACAGGCCCCGATCGGAATCGGTTACACCTGGAGGTTTTGAGCTTTGAGGGCGCGTTCAGATGCCCATCTTCCACAAGTAAACCCAGTTGAGGATCGGGATGAACACCACCGACATCTTGAAGATCAGATCCTCGCGGTCGCTCAATTGCATCACCACGCGCTTGTCCTTGACGACGCCCCAGAGGCTCGTAAACCCCCAGATCAGGAGCGCGGCGTAGATCATCATCATCATGGGTTGGAACGAGAGCGCGCCCAGGATATCCCCATGGAACAGGCGCAACGTCCCGCGCGTCGCGCCACAACTCAGGCAGGGGAGGTCAAACGCGCGCTTCATCGAGCAGAGGCCAAAGCTATGGTGACCATGCTCGAGTAACCAGCCCCCGAAGGGGAGCCCGAACAGAGGCAACATCAGGATCGCGCCCACTGGCAGCTCTCCGATCCTTCTCGGGCGTACGTAAATCTGCATCACTTCCTTCCAGCACCATCTTCCCAGTGTCCCTTCGGGAACAGCCTGCCATCAGGCGGTATTTCGCGCCATCTGTTGCTTTGAATGCGCGCCTTGCTTTTGCTAGCGTTCATCCATGCTTTGGACGAAACATCCCCTCGAATCGAGGTTATCGTATGCGACCTTCGTTGAAACAGCGAGGCATTGTGGTTGTGGCCATGATCTCCAGCCTCTGTTGCGTGCACTGTGGCCTGATCGAGTCTACGACCACGGGCGAACTTGGCAACCTCTCCTTCTCTTATGATACCAAAGACGAGCTCTTTAACTTCAACAAGCCGATCGCGCCTGGTGCGAAGCTGCGTATCACTGTTCGCGACGCTGGCGGCGCGCCTGGAACTGGCGCCGACGTCAAGAGCGCGGCGACGAACAACCCGTCGGTGGCGCGCGTGGTCTCGTTCGAGGACTCGGACGTGATCGTCGAGGGACTCTCGGATGGCGAGTTCGATCTCGAGGTCAGCGCGGAGGTTGGCTTCCCGGCAAAGTCCAAGGAAGATCGCGTCAGTATGTTGGTACGCGAGCCCGAGGTGCTAAAGATCGGTCACGCGTGCAAGAGCTTTGGCGCCAACAAAGCCTATTACCTCGTCGGCCACCATATCGAGCTGACCTTCGAGATGGAGCTCGCCGACGGTCAGGATGTCATCGGCTACGATTACTATCCGATCGAACTCGATGACCCGAACCTCGCCACGCTCACGCGCGGCCACGAGGAGGCAAAGGTCTTCAAGTTCACGCTCGGCAGCCGCCCGGGTGATTTGCTCATCTCTTCGACCGTCGATGATACAAAGGCGACCATCGGGATCGTGAACGAGGCAGCCATCGACGGCGCCAGGATGCTCGGCGCAGAGAAAGATCTGGGCGCCATTGGCACCGTGCGCCGCGTGCGCCCGACGGTGGGCGGCGAGGACATCTGCTCGAGCGAACTCGATCGCGAGATCTCTTCGCTCACCCCCGAGGTGTGCAAGGTGAGCAAGGGGGACAAGCCCGAGTACGTTCGCTTCGAGTTCGAGCCGGGCTCGATCAATGAGGTTTGTCGATTCGAGGTGACATATCCTGGCGGTCAGGGTGGCGAAGGAATGACCCAGGTCCTCGAAATCAGCACGGATATCTAGAGCGCCGGAGCGTCATCTGCTCAGACCTTCCAGACGCGCAGTAGCACGCCGACGATCTCTTCGGCGGTGAGCCGCGCTGCTTCCCCCGGGGTGATGCCCGTGTATGCGGCGCGCGCCAGGACATCCGAGAGGAACAGCTCGCCAGGATATGCGGACTCTCGCGGTGTGGTGATGTGCGCATACATTTGCTCGCCGTCCTCATCCTCTCCCTGCTCGAACTCCAACCTGGCGACCTCGAAGGCGCGCGTGATGACTTGTCGGGCGTGCTCGGGGTGAATCAACGCGACGGCGATAAGATCGCCCTCTTCGAGCTGTCGAGTGATTTCCTCGGGGAGCCACCCGCGCCAGTGACCCGAGATGCGCTCGGTGTCCTCGTGGGTCGGGAGGCCATCTGGCGAGCTCTCGATCAGCGGCAGCTCGTACCAATCATCACCGGAGAGGTCCTCGCGGTCGTAGAGCTCGTCGAGCAATGCTTCCATCGCATCTTCCGAGGTCTCCAGCGCCAAAAAGCAGTCGGGGCTCACCTGCGTCCAGGCGCCACCTTCTGGATCAGCGCGCCACTCAGCGAGCAACGAGCGCCAGGCGAGCTTGACGCTAAAGGCGCGGTCGACGCGCTGTTGGATGAGGTCTTCGTCGATCTCCTCGAGGAGATCGTGTGCTTCGTCGGGATGTTGGCTCGGTTGAACCTGAGGGTCCAACCTGCGGTGACGGAGGATCTGCCAGCGTTGGCGAGGACCATCGACCGAGCCGAGCTCGTCTGTGAAGCAGACGAGCTCGCCAGCATCATCGGCGAACGCGTAACGGAGCACGGTCGATGCGACATCACGCGCGCCAAGAACCGTGTCGCAGTTCTCGCAGGTCGAGTCTGCGCGCTCTTGAAGCGAGCGCGCCAGCGCCGAGAGTTGCTCGAACGTGAGAGGGTGAAGCGGCGTGGAGTGATAGAAGCGCTGGATTTGAGGATGACCGCACACACCGCAAGCGCACCAGAGGTCAGCGATATACATCGCCTCGGGGTGACCGCCCGGACCGGGCGCGAAAGAGAAGACAAACGGTTCGGCCATGAGCGCCTCGCGACTCGCAAGAAAGAAAAGAGGAGGGGGGGGGGGGGGGGGGGGGTGTTTTTTTG
>JAYZVO010000219.1:0-2504 GCA_036155555.1 Myxococcota bacterium | reverse complement strand
CCCGGCGCCCCCCCGCGGGGGGCGAACGCGCCCGCGCGGCCGGGGTGGAGCCCCCGGGTGGTGGTCGCGGGGGCGGGCTGGGGGGTGTTGGGGGGCTATGGGGCGGGGGGGGCGGCCGCAGCGCTCTGGCTCGGAGGTGGTTTCACTGCGTCGGCAGCGGGCGTCTTTTGATCGCTACCCTTGGTCGCGATCTCACTGGTCTTCTCCTCGAACTTCTTCTCGGAGGCGGCCATCTTCTCGCTCCCCTTGTCGAGCAGCTTTTGCTCCTGAGAGGCGCTGAGTGATTCCAGGCGGTCATTGATCGAGCGCCCGAGCTTTTTGAACGGCGCAGCCATCGCCTCGAGCAAGCTGATAGGGTTGTCCACGATCTGCACCACGCGCGCGTGGTGCTCCTCGCCGTCGATGTCTTCGAACACCCCCCACTTGCTCTCGAGCAGGTTGCCGCGGCCACCGTGCGTGACCGGAACGGCGACCTCGTAGAGCACCTCTCCGGCGCGATCCATGATCTCGGTATAGAGGACAAACATATTGCTCGCGTCGCTGAAGACGACGTGGCGAGCGCGCTCGGGGACCTGAATGGCGAGCGTGAGTCTGCGGCCATCGATGACGAGCGTGCCGCGCTCGAAGAGCGCGCGCTGGTCCGCTTGATAGAGGTCAGGGAACGAGACGAAGCTGTTCACGAAGTCCATCAGGTAAGCCTGGAAGACGATCAACTTCTCGAGGTTCTTGACGCGATCGAGGACCACGGCGTTCTTCATGCTCTGCGCGAGCAGCTCGCGCACGCTGGCGAGCACCTCCTCATCCTCCAGGATCTGGAGCTGGCGCTCGAGCCCGATGCCACCGACGGCGACCTCGGGCTCACTCGCGAGCCAGGCCCGAAACGGCGCGAGCATGTCTCCGAGTGATGCCCATCCCGCGCGATCGCGCGGGATGCCCTCGAGCAGCGCATGCTTCGAGAGCAACGCGTCGAGGCGCTCGAACTTCCCGCGCCACGCCGGGTTGATAGGCGCATCCTCGGGGATAGCGCACGCGGCGTTCGGGTGTGTCAGTGGAGCTGTAGCGAGAAGCTGGAGCACCGCCTCGCGGTTTTGAAGATCGACCCCCTCCTGTTTCGCAGGGTCGACCCAGACCTCCTTGGCGAACCGCTCATCGAGCGCGACGGCGTCGCACAACGTGAAGAACTGCTGAAACTTTGGCCCGAGCGCGTCGACCAGCGTGACGATCTCGCGGGTATCCTCGCCAAAGGGAGCGAGTGATTCGGACTCCTCGCTCCTTTTCAGCCTCCAGCTCGAGTGCTCCTCGAGCTGCGCAAGAAAGAGGTCGAGCTTCTCCTGACTCACCGCCGCGTCCGCGAGCGGGTGAGGTTCGCCACCGACAGTGTCGAGGACCTCGAGCAAGAGCGCCTCGGTCTTCTCGTCACGGGCCGCGACCGGGAGCACGAGCCCTGACTCGGAGAGCCCACGTGCCTCCTCTTCCTCACGAATGACACGCACTTGCTCGAGCGAGATCGATCCTGTCCCCTCCTCGAGCGCCAACCTCAAAATCACTCGCCGCGCGCTCGCCAGCAACTCCGCGCCGACCTCGCTCTCGGCGTTGATAGAAGAGAGCGAGAGCTCCTCGCTCCCCTGCTCTAACCCGCTCGTGTCCGAGAGCGCGTCGATGGTCCAACGGATCGCTGCGCGAACCTCTGCGGCGCGAATGCGACCGTCCCCATCATCGAGCGCGGTGAGGAGGACAGGATCGGTGTTGATCGTCTCGATCGGCGCGCTGTTCGCGACCCAACGCGCCGTATCGAGTTCGGCAGCGAGCAGCAAGTCCGCTGCGGTCGTGATCTCGAGTTGATAGCTTCGGCCATGGCGCGTGAAGCGGGCGGGCGAGGAAGTAAGCGTCGTCGAAGCCAAGGAACCCCCTGAGGTCTGTTTGGTGTCATGCATTCGATTCGGAGAGAAAGAAAAGCACGCGCAGCGCTCGAGCCATACCAAAAACTTGGTTCCTCGTGCTGCCTGGGGAGCTTTCGAGTTTTGCAGTGAGTTTTGCCTGGGGGAGCTTCGTTGCAGGTTTTGCAGAACGCATGACATGCCCCCCGCAAACGGCGCCTGCGCCCCCCGCAAACTGCGCCTGCCATTGTGAATCACTGCGTTTCTTTCGAGCGCTGTACCATGGCATAGGAATACGGCGCGTTTGCTGCCCCCCATTTCGGCGCTACGCTTGAAATAGGGGGCAAACTCGCGCTTCGAGCACAGGTTGGCGTTTCGCGTAAGGGAGCTTCGCCGTAGGTCGTGCAGAACGCGGAACATGCCCCCCAAACAGCACTTCGTTTGTTGGGGGGCGCCCTCGCGATGATTTCGGCGCAGTGGTTCGCTTTTGGTGCCTTCGTGTAACTCATCGCATGTCTCGGAGCGCCAAGACGCAAAACGCCAACCTGGAGTCGGAGCGCGAGGGAAACCCCCAAACTTGGGGGTCGCGATGAACGCAGTGAAGAGCGGGGGGCATGTCATGCGTTC
>JAYZVO010000218.1:0-18862 GCA_036155555.1 Myxococcota bacterium | reverse complement strand
GTGAGATTCAGGGGGGCAGCAAACGCGCCGTCATTCCGTTGCTATGGCACTAACCCGAACCTCTTGAATGGAGGTTCACAATGGCAGGCGCCGTTTGCGGGGGGCGCCGTTTGCGGGGGGCGCCGTTTGCGGGGGGCGCAGGCCGCGCGGGGGCGCAGGGCGCGAAACTCAAGGGGCGCGCAGGGCGCGAAACTCAAGGAGAGTAAGCGAGGCGGAAACCGATGCTGGCGGTGCGAGCGACGCCGATGATGCGGATGTTGGAGGCGAGTCGGCAGGCTCTGGGGTCGAGGTTCCAGGCGCCGCCGCGTACGGGGCGATCGGAGTCTTTTTCGTCGCCATCGTGCGCGCACCACTCCTGGACGCCGCCTGCCATATCGCGCACGCCGTAGGGGGAGACATCCTGTGAGAAGATGCCGACGGGCTCGAGCTGCGAGAGCTCCTCGCGGGAGAAGCGCATCTTGCAGAAGGTGGCGTCGAAGCGATTGCCCCAGGGGAAGAGCCTGCCATCGGTGCCACGCGCGGCCTTCTCCCACTCATCGCTGTTCATCAACCTGTAATCGACGCCGTCGCGCTTGCTTCGCCAGGTGATGTAGGCGAGCGCGTCGTTGTAGCTGATGCCGACAACGGGGATGTTGTCTTCGAAGTTTTGGCCGGTGGGGTAGCGCTCGCGTGCGCTCCCTTCGATGAGGATCTCGTCAGGAACCCAGACGTTGTTTTCATCGAGTTTGGCGAGCATGCCGTCCGAGCCGCGAAGTTGCGGCGCGCGCTGTCTGGCGAGCGCGGGATCTCTCGATTGCAGGTCGTTCACATACTCGAGGTACTGCGCGAAGGTGACGGGGAACTCGGCGCAGAAGAAGCCGCGGCAGTAGCGGATTTGCCCTGGCCTCGGATCGATCGCCTCGAGGTCTCCGCCCGCGATAAACTCGCCAGCGGGGATGTAGCAGAAGCCATCCCTGAAGGACTCGGCGCGCGGGATCTCGATCTCGACGAAGTGTTCTCGGCCGCGTTGCAGGTGCAAGGGTCGCGTGATCGTCGGGCGCCCTTCCAGGCTGACATCGATGAGGTAGGAGCCCGTGGCAAGATCGATCTCGAGGTACGGTGATTCTCCGAGCAAGCTCTCTTCGACGCGGATCAGGTGACGATCGTACTCCTCGAGCCTTGCCAACTTGAGCGTCGCACCTTGCGGATGCGTCACCACGCGAAGATCGACCTTCTCGCGGAACAGGTCGGTGTAATGAGCCGCGTCGTCGTACTGGGCGACGAGCGCCTTGAAGTAAATGGCGTTCACCGCGTCGCGCTCGCGCTCGGCCTGCTCGAACCTCGCCCAGTAGAGGTCGGCCATCTCGCGCCGCGCTTCCGCATAGGTCGGCTGATAGGCCAGGGATTGCGTGAGGCTCGTGACGGCGTGTCCGAAGGCGCGGGCGGATTCGAGCTCGAGCTGCTCGAGGCGATCCTCGAGCTTCCAGAGCTCGCGCTTTCGCTCGACGGGCTCCCACTCCTCGATCTGCTCCTGCTCCTGACGCACGCGGTGGCCGAGCGCCTCGCTCTCCTTGATGAGCATCTTGTAACGCTTGAACCACCCCTTGCCGTCGATAAAGCGACGGTGCGCTTCGCGAGGTTGCACACCCTCGAGCCAATCCTCGAGCGCGTCGTGCAGTTGCTTGGCGGATTCGTAGCGCGTCTCGGGGCGGTAAGCCATCGCGCGCATGCAGATGCGCTCGAGCTCTTCGGGGATATCGCGGTGTGGCGTGCGCTGTGTTGGAGGGGTGAGGTCGCCGTCGACGACCATCCACATCATCGAGATCGGGTTGTCGCTGGCATAGGGTGGCTCGAGCGTGAGGATCTCGTAGAGCACCGCGCCGAGCGAATAAACGTCGCTGCGCGCGTCGATCGAATCGAGCTCGCCGCGCGCTTGCTCGGGCGGCATGTAGGCTGGCGTGCCGAGCGTCTGACCTTCCTGATGGAGCGAGCGCTCGTGCAGCGCGCTCTCGCGGTCAAAGAGCCTGGCGAGCCCCCAGTCCATCACCAACACCTCGCCATAATCACCGAGCATGATGTTGGATGGCTTCAAGTCACGGTGCACCACGCCGCGCACGTGCGCGTAGTGGATGGCCAGACAAACCTGGCGAAACAGGCTGATAAGACGCAGCAGCGAGTAATCCTCGCTGGCGCCCTCCTCTTCACGCTTTAGCCGCCCTATCACCCTGCGCAACGAGCTGTTGCGGACCTCGCGCATCGTGTAATAGACCTCGCCGCTCTCGAGCGTGCCGAAGTCATAGATGGGGACGATGTTCGGGTGCTCGAGCTGGCCGGTGGTTTGCGCCTCGGCGATAAAACGCGTCATCTGCTCGCTCTGGCGCGAGACATCCGGGTGCAACAACTTCATCGCGACGCAGCGCCCGAGCACGCGATCATAGGCGCGCACGACGCGGCCGCCGCCCCCCTTGCCGAGCGACTTGCCGAGCACGTAGCGCTGGAGGAAGGGGCTCTCCTGATACGCCTCGCTGTCAGGGCTATCGAGCGTCTCGCCAAAGGCGGGGTTGCCCCCTGGAAGCTCGGGGAGCATCGCGCGCAGCTTCTTTGTCGGCTCCTTCTTGCTCTCCACCTTCTTGTGCGTCGCGTTGAGCAGGTTCTGCTCGGAAGTGGGCGCGAGCACGCCCTCGGTGCGCACCTCGATGTGTGCCGAGACGAGGTGAAGTGGCGCGTTGTAATCCACCCGCGCGAAGACCTCGTCCTGGCTCTCGAGCGCGAGCATCTCGTCGGTCTTGGATGTGATCGGTTTGATGAGAGGTTCGCTTGGCTCGGCTACCTCGACTTGCTCGAACTTCTCGCGCTTCTTGCGCTGTTGCTCGAGCACCACCGTGGGCAAGGTCATCAACGTCTGCGCACCCTCCTCCTCGAGGACAAACTCCTCGGAGAAGGGGATCTCGACCGAGTCAGGATCGTCGAAATCACCGCTGATAAAGCGCTTGAGCTGGCGCTCGTCGAGATAGCCGTGCGCCACCCACAGCTCCAACGGTGGATCAGTGGTTCTCCTGCTCTCGAGCCTGCCGACCTCGATCAACAGAGACATCGCCTCCTCGGTGGTAATCCACCCAGACTCGAGCGCATGTCTCGCGATCCTGATGTGCTGGCGCATCGAAGACGTCAGATCGTCCATGGGGTTATTGCACGGCGACTCGGATTAGCAGGCTGCGCATCCGTCACAGCCTTGTTAGACAGCCCATCCTAGCAGTGAAAATGCATGGTGACAAAAACCAATGGCATATCTTGCCCAAACGCCCCGTACGATGCGTGAGCGCGACATGACAAACCCCTGACTTGGCGTTATGGTCTTTGCACTGGTGGAGCGGCGCGCACGAATTCATCCCGACGCGCCGGTTGGAGTCACACCGAATGTCTAGAGCGTACAGAGAACGCTCGCCCAGGAGGATTGCCCATGAAGATGTTTCGTTCGGCCACGATCTGCACGCTGATGCTCACCATGACCATTGGCATCGTCGGTTGTCGCAAAAACCAAACCCAACCCGCGCCACAACCCGCTCCCGTCGAGACGACCACCAACCCGACGCCCGCACCACAAACCAAGAAGCTGATCCTCTACAAGTACAAGTTCAACCCGAACGCCCTCACTGTTCCCGTTGGCACCACGGTCATCTTCGAGAACAAAGACCCCGAACAACACAACGTGCACATCAAGTCGCTCAACATCGACAAGATGCTCCGCACCAACGAGTCCTTCTCCTACACGTTCAACCGCGCTGGGACCTACGCCGTCACCAACCGCGTCTCGAACAACCCGATGAACGCCACCATCACCGTGCGCTGATTTTCATCGAAGAGAGAATGGCGCCAACCCGGCGCGCAAACCGAAGGAGGCGAAACTTTTTCCAACCTGGTGCGGAACACCACCCAGGTCGGAAAAAGTTTCGCCTCCTTCGGTTTGCAGGGCGCCTTCCTCATCGAAGGCGCCGCGCACAGCCTCGCGTTCAAACCTGCTCGAGCAACTCGAACAGCTCCTCCAAATCATCGAGCACAAAGACCTTCTCGGGTGGCGTGTCGATCGTCACGGGCGTGGCGAGCACTTCATCCAGTGAGAACGGAACCTGCGTCGCGTGCTCGAAGACGTGCTGCGCGAGCGCGCCAGAGCTCGCCAACGTCGCGCCATAGATCTTTGGCGTCGGCCCCTCGCGCACCAACCCCAGCTCGACCGTGTACCAGAAGAAGCGGATGATGCGCTCGAGCGCATCCCCCTCCCTCCCCTCGGCGGCCACCCCACACTTGCGGACAAAATCACCCATCAGGCTGTCCGCCAGCATCGGCGCGTGACCCATCACGTCGTGAAAGAGATCCGGGAGCTCTCGCAAGCTCCCCTCCGGTCGGTAACGCAGGTTGGGGTTGGCGGGGAACTTCCCTTTAGAAAGCATCTCGAAGAACACCGCCACAGGGATCAGCTCCTCGACAGGTTCGAGCGACCAGCCAAACAACTCGAGGCGTTTGTTCACATCCTCGACCGAGGGCGCCGCGTCCATCGTGATCGCGAGCCTCCCGAATCCTTCCAGATACTCCGAACAGGCGCGCTTCCATAACCTGTTCACGCGCTTCTGACACAACGAAGCCCAGAGCGCATCTCTCTCTTCCCCAGGAGCAAACTCACCCATAACCGCGTATCCCTTCTCGCCGGTGGTGTGCACTTCACGCACGAAACAACTCGCCGGAGAAGATGCAGCAGCCAGGCGACAAGTTCAAGGACTCTCACTCCAGGGAGGCGAAAGCAACGGCGCGCGCTCCTTGACCGTTTGCGAGCGTTGCAGCTCGATCTCGGTGGTCAACAGCGCGGGCGCGATCGTCGAGACAGGCACATACCCGCTCTCGGCACCGCAGTACCCGTTAAAGATCCCGGTCTCCTTGCTCGCCGCCACGATCTTGTTGATGCTCACCAGAGGCGTCCCCACCAGCTCGGCGCCGCGCACGAGCGTCTCCTTCCCCGTCTCGGGGTCGACCTTGTAAATCATGCGCGAGGCGCCCTTGAACGCCTGATATCCATAGCCCGACGTGTTGGTCGAACCGCCAGTGATATCGCGGATGATCAACCCGAACGGCTTGCCCTGCTTCTTGGTCTCGGCCATGAGCATCTTCTTGAGCTCGTCATAGGACACCGTCTGCTTCTCATCAGCGGCGACGAGCAAGTTCGCCATCCTCGCGATCGGCTTCAGGACACCTTGCGCGCGACCGTGACCATTCGACTTGGGCGCATCCTCGATGGGCGTGCGCGACTTCAAGAAACCGCGCAGCACGCCAGCTTCGATCAACGCCACGCGCTGCGCCACGACCCCCTCGTCATCGTACTTGTAGAAGCCGTTGAGCTGCTTGCCATCCCAACGCTCGAGCGTCGGATCATCGTATACCGAGAGGAACGTGGGGATGACCTGATCCTCGAGGCGACCTCGGAAGGTCTGCCCCTCCTCCGCGTCGCGCTGGCGCTCCCCCTCGAGGCGATGCCCCACGGCCTCGTGGAACAACACGCCAGACGCCTCTGGCATCAGGATCGCTGGCCCGGTGTAAGGATCGATGACGGGCGCTTCCCTCAAGGCCGCGAGCTCGGTGAGCATCTCGTCGACCTCGGCGGTGATGGTCGCCTCGTCCGGGAGCTCACTCGCAGTGCGCGCGTAGAACGTGCGCCCGTTCTCGAGCGGCATCCCATCATCCGCGCGCGCCACCGCCTCGATCTGGATCGAATACACCATCTGATCATCGACGATATCGGTCCCCTCCGAGGTCACCAGATATCGTGTGGTGTGGTTGACCGAGACCTCCATCGCGCCATCGATCAAGACCTTCGATTTACGCATCCTCGCGGTCATGCGCTCGACGACCTTGGCCCACTTCTCCTGGTCAAACGGCGCCGCGCGAACCTCTCCGCGATACTTCTGCGTGCGCTCCTTGGAGAAGGAGGGCACGTCCGTCTTCTCGTCGGTGGCATAAACCGCCCCACCTTTTTTGGTCAGGAAATCACTGAGCGCCTTCTTGTACGCCTCGTCGGTCAGCTGCCACAGGATTCCGCGCAACGCCAACATGTTGGTGTCGAGCGGCGCGCGCTTGTCCACGCTGTACTCCTGCAAGCGATACGCCTCGTTGTCGATGTTGGCGAAGTTGTCGAAGGCGTAATCCCCCACGCGAACCTCGGTATAGACGTAGCGATTGCGCGTATCGGAGCGATCGATGAGCGAGCCAAAGCGCCCCGTCACCGACTGGGAGTCGAGATCCTTGAGCTGGTAGGCGATAAAGTAGGGAGCGTCGTAATCCTTGAACTTGAGCTGCTTCATCGAGCGTTGCAGCTCGGCTTGCATCGCGTCGATGACCTCCTCGCGCTCGCTCGCGCTCGTGTGCGGGGTCGCCGCCGCGCCCTTGTCCGTCTTGCTCGGCGCCGCCGCGCACGCAGCGAGCGTGACAAAGGTCAGAAACAAGAGACGCGCCGGATTTATCAGTGCCAGGCTCAAGCGTTGTTGCATCACTACTCACTCCTTTTCAGGTTCTTCTCGAAAAAACATGCGCCGAGCATGAGGAAGGCGGCGTGGTGCACCACGCCGCCTTCCTCATGCTGCCATCGGGTCAGACATCGCCGATACAGGTTTGTTCCCGCGCTCTAGCGAACTTGTGTCGAGCGGAAATCCTCGATGTTCTGAGGATCGGCCTCGTCGAGCTCGCGGATGTACTGCGCCGTCCAGGGGCCGCCGCCGTGGTGGTCCTTCTCGTAACCCCAGCGCCCCTCGAGCACGTAGCCATCATCGCTCTTCTTGAGCTGGAGGTAGCCCTTCCCCTTGAAGGTGCGACGCGCCTCCTCGGAGTCGCCCGGATCGATCCAATCGAAGACGAGCAGGTTGCCCGAGACCTTCCCCTCGAGCGTCCCGCCATACTTGTAGGTGTAGATCCCGCGCACGGTATCACCGGACTTGCGCAAATACATTTGCTCGAATTGCGGCGAGTACCAGACCCCCTCGAAGCTTCCCCCCGAGGGGAGCGAGGCGGGGTCGGGGATGGTCGGCGCTGACTTGCAGCTCGCCATCATGAGGAAAACACCCATCAGCAAAAAGAAGCGTCGTGTCATGGTCGTCTGCTCCATACATTCGGTTTATTCTGAAGACGCGGGATCACCACGCAGCCCTTCTTTATGAGCCGTCACGCTACGCATTCCTCGCCGCGCGCGCAAGGGTTTAGCCAGGCTCCTCATCGAGGATCGAGCGCAACGCGGCGCTGATTTCCTCGCGAGAAGAAGCATCGAGTGATTCGAGCAGCTGCTCGAGCCGCTCGCTCACCGCGCTGTTCTCGAGCAGCAACCCCCACTCGGTGGCGGACAACACGCTCGTGCGCCGCACCTTGCCATCGTCCAGCTCGAGCTCGAGGATAAGCCCCTCCCCCTCACGCCGCGCGCCTTTGAGGCGCACCTGCGTCGAACCTAACCTGAGGAGATCCTCCTCCACGCTGCGCAAATGACGAAAGATCCTCGCCGCGTGCTGTACGGTCGGGTCCTCATAAGCTGCGAAGTTGCGGTTTCTGCTGAGCTGCGCGTCCTTGTCCCGCAACAGACGGCGCACGATTTGATAGGTGAGCTTCATGGACATCGCTCGAGACAGGTGATTGGCGTTTGGGGGACAACCTCACCGCATCCGAGCTACTTTGACTTTGCTCCGCGGCGTGTCCTCGATCTCAAGCCTAGCAAGAGCGCGGCAATGAACAAAGCCAACCTTCCCTGTTCAGAAGGAGGAGCGCACACCGCGCGACACAAACAACGCGATGTCCTCGGGCCGCCATCGCCCATGTCCGCATCACCACCGCCCATATCCGCTGAGGGCATGTTATCCTCACCCGGATAGCGCGCCAGCGCGCCCGCTTGCTGACCAACGCGATCGCGCACGACGACCTTGGCCCAGCGCGCTGTCCTGTCTGCCGAAGCTGCATCATCGGCAGAAACCGAGGCGTCGCTCTGCGCGCCCCATTCCGAGTCAAAGACCCCATCATAGTCGAGGTCAAACCTGTACTCGAGCGCATCGCCAGTCGCCATCGCCTCGAACACGATCTCATCGCCAACGCGGCTCGCCACGAGCATCACCGTAGGTGGTTCGGGAAGCGCGCCTGTGGCGCGCTCGCCATCTGTGAGCGAAGCGTAAGCGTCGAGCTTGCCATCCAACCAGGCAGGATCAGGCCAGCTGCTCACCTCGGGGACCCCGTCTCGGAGCGCGTTAGCCACGAGCAAATCCGTCATTTGCTGGCTGGAGCGCCAGCGCTCTTGCTCGAGCAAGAGCGCTGCGGCGCCCGCGACTTGCGCCGCAGCGCCGCTGGTGCCACCGAATACGATGTAATACCCAGGTCCTCCGCCAAGCTCCGCGATCCGCTCCGTCAACGCCAGCGGCACGAACGCATCATCTGGAGCGACGACGCCGGACAACAACCTCCCATCGAAGGTCGGACCGACGCCAGAGTAAGCGCGCAGCCCTCCGGGCAAATCATCCGCGAAGGGGTAACGCCCGACAAACGATCCCACCGCGACGCCAGTATCCACACACGAGGGAAAGGACACCGTGTAGCGATCTCCTCCGGGAGTGGCCCAGCCGATGCCGCCGCTCCAGCTCGTCTGATAATCACTCACGCGCCCGATGAGTTCGACCGCGCCAGCGGCGCCGCCAAGCTCGAAGCGCCAACTTCCCGTCACGATCGGCAGATCCTCGCGCCCCGAGAAGATGTAAAACCGCAACATATGTGTCCCGGCAGATGTCTTCTCGAGCGTGATGGTGAGGATATCTTCGCCGATCTTGTGCAGCTCCTGCGTGCGCTCCCCGCCGAGCACGAGGTCGACACGCTCGCCAGAAGGAGACGTCAAGGAAACATCGAGCGTATCGCCCGCCGCGCCCGATGCAGGATCTCGCCACTGCAAGGACCCGACAGCAGCGGAGAAGCCCTCCTCTTCCGTGACGACGACCTCGAGCGAGGTGAGCATGTCTGGCAACAGCATCGCCTCCGTGTGCTTGTTCGAACCGTGGAGGTTCCCCACGGGCTTGACGTGCAACACGTCACTCCCCGCCGCGGTAGAAATCATCACCTCTTCGACCAGCGTGCTCCCATCGATCGGTTGCGTGAAGGGGTTGCTCCACTCGTGCAAGACAAGATCGGAGCCGCTGCGCGCGGCGGCCTCGAGCGCCATGGCGTGGTTGATGTGGTTGTTATCCAGGGGGCTCGTGAGCTCGACCTCATCAGTGATACCCACCATCACGAGGTCCGCTCCGGGCGCGACGCCCACGCGATCGTGGTAGCCGGGCTGGCCGCCGAGCAGCGCGCCCGCGACGCCCGTGCCATGGAAAGCGCGCTGGTAACCTCTCGAGTTCACCGCGTCGATCAGGTTCTCGCCGCGCACGTACTCCTCATCATCGGTGAGGTAGCGCGCGATCTTTGAAGAGGAGAGCAAGACCAGCTTCTCGCCAGGATCGAGGACGCCGTTTCGATCGACATCATCGGCGACAAAGAGCGGCTCACCATAACCAGGATCATCCTCGAAGAAGCCATCCTCAGGCCCTGCATTGCGCGCCCGATCCCTGTTTCGATCAAGGTAGAGCCAGTCCACGCGCGCCCGAAACGCCGAGGGCACAGCATCGACGCGATCGCCAGCGCGCACCGAGACCGCCTCGAGGATGCGCAAGGTCTCGTTGGCTTCGATTTCACCATCGCGATCGAAGTCCACGCCATCGACCCCAGGCGAAAAGACGCCATCCTCGTCGACATCGCGCCACGTGAAGAAGCCGCCATCAGCGCGGAAGAACGCGGGGTGCAAGATATCGATCCCGGAGTCGATGTCTGTCACGACGACCCCCTCCCCTGTCCAACCGAGCGAAGGAGAGCGCCGCGCGGCGGCAACGCCTGTGAGGTTGTCGACGACCTCGGAGGGAGGGATCAGGATCGGGTCCCAGCAAGACTCCATCCGCTCGAAGCGCTCGCTTCTCGCGACCTCTTCGATTTGCGACCAGGGCACGCTCAGGATCGCGTAAGGCGCAGGGAGGAGGGATGGCGTGGTCTCGAGGTCATCGAAAGGGAGGTGTCGGGAGGTTCGCGTCGGTGTGCCAGACCTCTTCTTGACCAGCACACAGGCAACCTCGGGGTGGATCGCGCGCCGCGCGAAGATGTTCGCCCTGGCGCCGTATCGCATGAGGATCGCGGCGAGCATCGAGAGCGTGGGGTCAACCTCGGTGTCGCGAGCGAGGATGCCCTGTTCGAGGGCATCCTCGCTTCGGGATGGTTCCACCGCGATCGCTACATCACTCCCACTGACTGTCATGATCACGAGGCCGATCAAGACCACGCGCTGCATCATTTTTGGCACCTTGCATCACTCCGAGCAAACATCGATCGCCCATGTTAGACGATCAGGGGGCCAGGAGAAAACAAGCGCATGAATCAAAGGCAGAGCGCGGGGCACTCGGGGACGTCCGCGTCACAGACCTCGTTGGGACCGCAACAATCACTGCGGTCGACGAAGGCGCATGTCGTGCCTGGCGAGCACATGGCGGCGCCAAAACCACAGATCTGGCGAGCCTGGCAAGTGAGCGGGCACGCGGGGAGATCATCCGTGCAAGGTTGATCAGGCATGCAACAGTCGGCGCGCTCCTCGAAATCACAGACGTTATCGAGCGGGCAATCCTCATCCCTACTGCACGCAGGCGCGGGGTTGCAGGCGCACGTCTCGCAGCCATTGTCATCGATCACGTTGCCATAAGGGCAGTAGACATCACAGACAGGACCATTGCACACGGGAGGTTCGGCGCACTCACAGACCTCGCAACCATCGGCGTCTTGTTTGAAGCCATACTCGCAAGCGAGGTTACACAGCACGGGCGCACACTCTGGCGGCTCCTCGCACTCGCAAGTCGTGCAGCCGTATTCGTCAGTCTTGAAGCCGTACTCACATTCGATCGGAGGGCATGTGTAATCAGGACAGACGGGCTTGGCGCATTCGCACGTGGGGCAGCCGTGCTCGTCGACGAGGTACTCTTCACAGGCGATGAAGCCAGGGTCATCCTCGCAGGCGATGGCAGGGCAAACGGGAGGTTCCTCGCACGTGCAAGTCGCGCAGCCGTCGGGACCTGTTTTAAAGCCGTACTCGCAGTAAAGGTCGCAGGCGACAGGCTCGCACACAGGGCCACCACCTGCGCATTCGCAAAGATCACAGCCGTCCTCGTCCTGTTTATAGCCATCCTCGCAGTAGAGGCGGCAACCGAGTGGTTCGCATGTTGGCGCAGGCTTGCAAGAGCAGGTGTCACAGCCATTCTCGTCGACCTCCTGACCGAACTGACAGCCGAGGTCACCGCACTGGAGATTCGGGCACTCACCGCCACCTCCATCACAAGCTGCCCCGGTCGCGTCGAGCTGAACACCGAGGCAAACAGCGTAAGAGGCGCAGGTGTAATACTCGCCGTCGACGCCACAGACTTCGGCGTCGCCGGGGTTGCAACGGCGCGCCTCGTCGCAACGCTCACCGGAGGTGTCTTGAGTGAAGAGGCAGCCGGTCATCAGCAGCGAGAGGCAGGCAAAGAACATGGCGCCCGTCAGGGAGCGAAGCGCAGATCGAAAACAAGGCATGGTGTATCTCCTGGTCGCAAAAGCGGTCGAAACGAACTCGTGCAACATCCTTCAGCAAGAGCCATACCAATTCGAGGACCTCCCCACCAAGATCATACGTTCCCCCTGTCAATTCAAGCAGATGAAGCAAAGCGAGGGTAAGGCAACGGTTTGAATCGTTGCCAAACTTGTGAGGTTTGCCAGCGCCAGTGTCCCAAAAATTCGTGGCCGCCATTCGTTTTTCCACGATGAAGATCGGGTTCTATTTGCTATAAAAACCGGACACCGCGCGCAGCATTCGTGTCGATAGGAGGAGGGAAAAGGCCATGCTCGAGCAACGCTCCAAGCACGTGCCTTGCTTTGCTGGCCCAGAACACAGTATCCTCCGAGCCACACAATGGGATCAAGATCGCCCAATCCTGATGCGCTGTCACTCCACGCACCTACTGAACCGCTGGCAGACGACATGGAAGATATCGAGGACACCAACCCCTCGGACACACTCGACGACTACGCACTCGATGCCTTTACGAGTGAATTTCTCCCCCCGGAAGCGACCGTTTCGCGACCTGCGATCCTCGTCGTCGACGACGAGCCGTATGTGTTGCGCGCGATCCAGCGCCTCTTAAAATCCAGAGATGCGGACGTCTTGACCGCCCCCAATGGGCTCCAGGCGATCCAGATGCTCAAGCGCAACGATCAGATCGCGGTCGTGATCTCCGATCAATTCATGCCAGGGATGAGCGGCGCGGAGCTGCTCGAGCACATCCGCCAGGATTACCCGGATGTGGTGCGCGTGATGTTGACGGGGAACAACGATCTGGCGACCGCCGTCGAAGCGATCAATCGCGGTGACGTGTTCCGCTTCGTGCTCAAGCCCTGGAAGAACGAGGAGCTCTCGCGCATCGTGGACATGGCCTCCGAGCAGTACATCGTCCAGAACAACCACCGCCGCTACCAGGAGTTCGTGCGCGATCAGAATAACCGCCTCAAGCTCCTCAACGACGAGCTCGAGCGCCGCGTTCAGGAGCGCACCTCGGCGCTGCTCTCGAGCCGCGAAGAGATCACGCGCCTCTACAACGAACTCCAGGACAGCTTCGATTCGACCATCCAGGTGTTGCTCTCGAGCATGGAGCTTGGCGACATCAAGATCGTGGACCACTGCCGCCGCACCGCGCAGCGCGCGCAGCAGCTCTCGCTCGAGGTCGACCTCTCGGAGGGCACAGTCAAGCCGCTCGTGCGCGCGGGACTGCTTCACTGGATCGGCCTCGTCGGCGCGCCAACGAACATGTTCGCCAAGGACGTCGAGGACTTCGACGTCGAGGAGCAAGCGATCTGGGAGTTTCATAACCTGCTCGGCCAACAGGTCATCCAGTCGGTCCCCGCGCTCCATCGCACGGGGTTGATCATGCTCCACTACTTGCGCCGTTACGATGACCTCGAGTTCCGCGTCGGGATGGACATCGGCCAGGGAAAGATCGTCGACGAGGAGCTCTTGCTGAGCTGCCGCATCCTCAAGATCTGCTCCTTCTTCGAGCGCTCGCGCACGATCGCGCAGACACGCGACAAGGCGGGCAAGCTCGACGATCGTCAGATCATGAAGCGCGGCATCGACACGCTCAAGCAAGGCGTGGGGACGCGCTTTGATCCAAACCTCGTGCGCCGATTTAGCGAGATGGTCGAGACGCAGCTTCGCAGCAAACGTCTGGAGCGGCGCCTGAATTCGATCATCGAAATCCAACCTGGGATGATCCTGGCCAAACCGATCGAGACGATCCAGGGAATCCCTATCGCGCCGCAGGACATCGTCGTCACCGAAGAGCTCCTGCGCCGCTTTCAGCTCTTCCACAACACAGGCGGCCTCGGGCCGATCTGGGTTTATGACGAGATGTGATTGTTTGCTCGACGAGAGATCCTGAAAAAGAGAAGAGGCGCGCTGGTTGAAATCAGCGCGCCTCTTCTCTTTCAGGATCTCTCGTCGCGTGTATTACCAGCGGGTATTCTGACCGCTGAGCTTTCCGCTGAGGTGATGGCAAACGCGGCTCATCACGGCGGGAATCACCGTCGAGATGAGCGAACTCGCGAGCAGCGTGGTCATCAGCGTCGCGATGCTAAAGAGCGAGGTCCAACCTGCGGCGTTGCCGGAGTTGCTCGTGAACATGTACCAGAGCGAGGCGATGAGCCCCGAGGTCAGCGTCGTCGCGAGCGGATAGAGGAACAATCCGAGGGGATATTGGAGCTTGTTCGGGACGTTGTTCTTCGAGAAGAAGCCGCCAGCGAGCGCCACCGCCGTGACGATCATGCCGACACCACCCGCCAGGACAGCGAGCGCGAGGTAGAGTTTCCCAAAGCCGAGGTAGAGCAGCGCGCCACCGAGCGCCATCACCGAAATACCAGGCAAGGTCGTGATCCCCTGTTGCATCGAGCGCAGCACACGCGAACGCGTCCACACGAGCGTGGCCCAGCTCCCCCAAGTCGAGGTGAGCACGAGCGTCATGACCATGTAAATCGAGAGCTTCCAGGGGCTCCACATCTCGAACTGTGTGCCCAGGATGTAGACGAGTAACGTGGGGAGACCGATACAAAGGGCGTTGGCCATGGTCCACAGCGTGGACTCTCCCACAAAACGTAGAATGCGTCGTTTGGTCTCCATCAGGCTCCTCGGGGGGTCGGATTCACGGGTCGTCGGGTTCACACTGAGAATCATAGAACAAAACAGCGCTCAGTCCAACAACACCCCAGAAACTCTCTACATTCCACCCCGAGGATTCTTTCGAGATCACCACTTCGCCGCGAGCTTCTCCGCGTGCTCTCGGGCGCCGGGCGTATCCACATCCTGCCACAGAAAACGCAGGATATCAGGAAAGGCGAATTGGCCCGCGGCCTCGAGCCGCTTGACCGCATCAGAGGTCGAGCAATCACCGCGCTCCTCGAGCGCATCGCGCAGCGCACTGGCGAAGCCCTCGCCGCACCAGAACAACCCCACGTCCACCTTATCGAACGGCTCGATCTCCTTGCTGATGGCGTCGAGGCTGCCATCTGCGGCGAAGCGAACCTTGGTCGCGTCTGGCACGTCGTAGATCGTGTCGAGCTTGCTGTCGACAAAGAGCGCGCCCTGGATCTCATCCCCCCACTGCACCTCGATTTCACCATCTGAGATCGCGACGAACATCCCCGGCTCGAAGAGGTGATCGGCCATCGTCAACCAGAAGGGAACCTCGGAGGGACCATCCACGCCCGCCAACACCGAGAGCCCATTGGAGCGATCGAAGTCCGGGTTATAGGCGAAGTCGATGGTGATCTGCCTGGCGCCATCCCCTTCGGTCAACGCTTCGACGGCCTGCTCGAGCACATCGTGGCGGTACCCCGTGATCACGGTCACGTGCTCGACGCCGAGCGCGCGAAAGTTCTCCAGGTGACGGTCGAGCATGGTGCGGCCGCCGATCTCGACGAGCAGCTTGTGCCCTTCCTTTGCTTCCAGGCGGCTTCCAAAGCCAGCTGCCAATATAATCGCGTGGCGCGTATCGAGCGGGTTCATCGCGAGAGTTCCTTTGGACGGGAGTTCATTTCAGGGAGCAAGAAAACACGCGAGGTTGCCCACTCTCGAGAGTGGGCAACCTCGCGCTTATCGTAAGTCGCGCATCGCGCGCGCCAGTTTTGGCGCGAGCAGCACGCGTGATGTCACATCAGCCGAGGTTCTTGAACGCCATCACGACCGCGGTGCGATCGTCGCCGCCCATGTTTGCCGTCAGGCCGATCTGAGGACGCGTGGGGATCTGGTAGTCGCCACACTGGCCCTTCATCTGACGGTAGACCTCGAGGACCTGCTTGACGCCCGTGGCGCCGACAGGGTGGCCAAACGCCATCAGACCGCCGCCGGTGTTGACAGGCGTGTCGCCTTCGATGCCGGTCGCGCCAGCCTTGCCAAGCTCGGTGCCCTTGCCGCGCTCTGCGAACCCGAGCGCCTCGTACATCATGACCTCGGTGATGGCGAAGCAGTCGTGCACTTCGCACACCTGCACATCACCGGGCTCGATGCCAGCGTCGCCGTAGGCTTCGGTCGCGGCCTTGTTGGTGTTGCCGAGGAAGGTGAAGTCCTCGACGCTGCCGAGCGCGCTGGTGGCGATGCCATAGGAGAGCACCTCGATGCAGTCCTCGGGCTTCTTGCCAAGCTTTGCCAGGCCCTCTTCGGTCGCGAGGATGATCGCCGCGGCGCCATCGGAGACCTGCGAGCAGTCGGTGACCTTGAGGTGGTCGTGGAGTTCCTCGTTCTTGAGGAAGCGAGGGTTGCGATCGGAGGCCGCCGAAGCGTTCTCGAGATCGACCTCGACGGTGCGCATGTGCGCGTAGGGGTTCTTGTTGCCGTTGGCGTATGCCTTGACGACCACAGGCGCGATGTCAGCGTCGTCGACGCCGTATGCATCCTTGTAGTGCTTGGCGCGGCGAGCAAAGAGCGCGGGGAAGGTGAAGTCGTCGATGGAACGCTCCGACTCCCAGTGCGCTGCGCGCGCCAGGTAACCAGCGCCATCACGCGCCGACACCGAGGTCTGAACCTCGCTGCCGACCGCGAGCACGATGTCGAGCCCTGCGAGCAACGACTCGACAGCGCCTGTCACCGCGAGACCGCCCGAAGCACATGCGGCTTCGACGCGGATAAACGGGGTCCCATTGAGATCTTCGTGAGCGCGCACAGCCAGCGCACCCATGTGCCCCTGGTTGCTGAAGAGCTCGCCAGCAAAGTTGCCGACGTAGCCGCGCTGGATCTGGGAAGCCTCGACGCCGGTCTTCTCGAGCGCGCCGCGGATAGCGGACGCGGTCAGTTCTTCGAGCGTGGGGTTGTCACGCTTGCCGAAGTCCGGGTGCTTTTTCCAGATGAAGTCGGGATGATGCTTGCCGATAAAGGTCGTCAGGTCACCACCGACGACGAAGATTCTTTTGTTCGGCTTCATAAATGAACACTCCTTGAAGGCCACGAGCGAATGGGAAACGACGACAGTCGCCTTGCATTCATAGTCGGTTTGGACGAGAAATCCAACACTCTCTTACACCCGTCCTCGGGCGCGTCTTATAGATGTGTACCCCACGCGGGAAGTTTCAAGTCGAAGAGAGAACTTTGAACTCGATAGCAAGGTGGGTTTATACTTCGTGAGATGCGGAGTTTACGGGAGCATGTCTTTTGCCCCATTATCCCTCGCGAGCCATCACTCTTTGGGGAGAGCCCTTACCATGATCATGTGCCTGAGATCTGCCCTTGTTCAAAACCTCTGCTGCGCGCTCGTGCTCACACTCGGCGCGCTCGCGATGCTTCCATCCTGCGCGCCAGCGCCCACCGCGTGCGCCGACGCGAGCGATTGCTTTGTCGGTGAGTCGTGTGAGGGCGGCACGTGCGTGTCCGGGGGATTGCTCCAGGATATGGACACGGCGGACGCCGATGTGTCGCCGGATATGGACGGTGACATGCGCGGCAACACTCCGGACATGGACATGGATGTGCTCGTCCCCGAGTGTCCTCCCGCTCGCCCCGACAGCTGCCAGGAGCGCTGCGTCGACTTGCAAAATGATCCGGGCACCTGCGGAAACTGCAACACCGCGTGCGACGCAGGAGAGGTCTGTGACCAGGGGGATTGCGTCGAAATCGGCGACTGCCGCCAGGACGGAAACACCTGCGTCGGGCTGACCTACTGCGACACGAGCGATGGGGTCTGCAAGCCAGGTTGTGACAGCGACGAGCAGTGCGGCGATGGGTACGTGTGCGACATGGACTCGAACAGCTGCGCCTGCGCCCAGGGGTTTCACGAGTGCATGGGCGCCTGCTCGCCGAGTGATTCTGTGCTGACGTGTGGCTCGCGATGCGAGCCTTGCCCGCAACCAGAAGGCTCCATGGCGACCTGTGAGATGGCGATGACTTGCGGGCTCACGTGCAATGATGGCTACGAGCTCTGCGGCGGGAACTGTGTCGTGTGCCCCGACTCTCCTGGCGTCAACGCCACCGCTTGCATGGGGAACTCGTGCGTGGTGACCTCGTGTATCACACCATACACGCTGTGCGACGATGGCTGCTGCGCGCCGCCGCTGATGACGCGCAACTCGCTCACGGGCGTGGACGCCCAGGAAGAGACCGATATGGCCATCGACGCCAACGGCGTCCTCCACATCGCCTTCTACGATCCTGTCGAGAGCGCCATCGGCTACGTCTACTCGATCAACAACAGCTGGTCCGCGCCCGAGTACCCCGACGGTGTCGGCGGCATCCTGACCGATGAGGACGTGGGCCGCTACGCGAGCATCGTGGTCGACGCGCAGAACAAACCGCACATGCTCTATTACAATGTCTCGCGCGGGCAGCTCGTCCACATCTCGCGCAATAACGGCAACTGGTCGATGCCAGAGGTCGTCGATGGCAACCCGGTGGCCGTCGGACTGCACACCTCGGCGGCGTTTGACAAGACGGGCAAGCTGCACGTCGTCTACTACGATCGCGACAACGAGAACTTGCGCTACGCCGTGCGCGCCACAAACGGCACCTGGACCGCAGGAGAAATCATCGACGCTCGCCCCAAGGTTGGCCTGAGCTCTTCGCTCGCGATCGACTCGAACAACAACCTGCACGTCGCCTACCGCGATCAAACAAACAATACCTTGCGCTACATCAAGACCGTCAACGGCCAGTGGGGCAACTCCGTGGCGATCGATGAATCAGGCAACGTCGGCTGGAAACCCTCGATGGTCGTCGATGGCCAGGATAACCTGCACGTCGTCTATCACTCCTATACCGACAACGCGCTCCGCTACATCTCCTTCAAGAACCTCGCCTGGAGCACGCCGACAAACATCACCTCGAGCGGTGTCGCGGGCCTGAGCAATGATCTCGGCGTCGACGCGCGAGGCAACCTGCACGCGATCTACTACGAGTCGAGCAGCAGAGACCTTCGCTACGTCGGCTTCGATGGCACGCAATGGAGCGCGCCCGAGGATCTCGTGACCATGGGCGATGTCGGCCAAAACCCATCGATCGCCATCGACGCCTATGGCCGCGTGCACGCGGCCTACATCAACAACACCGCCTCGCAGATCAACTACACGAACTACGCGCCTTGAGATCTGCACCGCGCCCCCGCGCGCGGCCCTCGCGCCCCCGCGCCCCCCGCAAACGGCGCCTGCGCCCCCCGCAAACGGCGCCTGCCATTGTGAACCTCCATTCAAGAGGTTCGGGTTAGTGCCATAGCAACGGAATGACGGCGCGTTTGCTGCCCCCCTG
>JAYZVO010000217.1:0-9445 GCA_036155555.1 Myxococcota bacterium | reverse complement strand
CATCGCGCCACCGCGACCAGCAACCCCCGGCCCCGGGCGGGATCACCCAACCCCCCCCCCCCCCCCCTCTCTCTTTCTTGCCTGTCGAGAATCAGTCGCGGCGGCGACGCAGGCCAAACAACAACCCTGCCATGGCGAGCATCAGGGCAGCGAGCGGCGCGGGGAGCTTGGCTCCGCGAGCGATGCTCGACTGCTCGCAGCGCCCTTCTGGCTCGGGCTCTTCAGCGGGCAAGCAGCCCGAGATCTGACCTGGAGCCGAGACCGTGGGGCACGCGTCCTGAATGTTGAGGACGCCATCGTTGTCGAGGTCGTCATCACAACCATCGCCCATGCCGTCACCATCGGTGTCGAGCTGATCGGGGTTCTTCTTGTCGTAGCAGTTGTCGGTCTTGTCATCGATGCCGTCCCCATCCGAGTCAGGGTCCTGGAAGTTGGGGATGCCATCGCCGTCCGAGTCATCGGGGTAGGTCTTGATGTCGGTGTCGGTGACTTCGTCGCGGTCTGCGACGCCGTCCCCATCGGAGTCGGTGTCGAGCGCGTCGATGAGACCGTTCATGTTGGTATCGACCGCCGTCTCGGTCTGGATGTTGATCTCATCGCGGTCAGAGATGGTGTCGCCGTCGGAGTCCGGGTTGGTCGGCGAGGTGCCGAGCTCGAGCTCGAGCGTGTCCGAGAGGCCGTCACTGTCGGAGTCGAGGCGATTGACGCGAACCTTGATCGAGCGGTTGACATCATTGGCGCCATCGCTCACGCGGATGATCAAATCATACTCGCCGACGTCCTTGTAGTTGGTCGCCCAGTTAAAGACGCCGGTGCCCATGTCGAACGTCGCGCCGTCAAGATCCGCGAGCCCCATCACCGAGAAGATGAGTGGGTCCATATCCGCGTCCATCGCCTCGAGCGTGAACGAGATCGTATCCCCCTCGTTTCCTGCGACCACATCGCCGTCTGCGGGCGTCGCGCCCGAGAAAACAGGCGCATCGTTCGCGTTCCCGATCACGATATCGACCGTCGCCAGCGCGGACATGCCGCCATTGCCATCATTTGCGCGCCAGGTAAAGCGATCGGTGCCCGTGAAGTTCATGGTCGGCGTATAAGTCACCGAGTTTCCGTTCCCGGAGACCGTGCCATTGGTAGGCATGTCGACGATGGTGTAAGTCAGCGGATCTCCATCCACATCTTCAGCCATCAGGAAAATGTTCGTGGACATGTCCTCGCCGACGTTCACCGTCTGGTTCATCACCATCGGGACATCGTTGACGCCGTTGACAGTGATACGCACCGTTTGGTTGTCGGTGTTGCCCTCGGGATCGGCCACCGTCACGCGGAAGGTGTCGGTCCCCTGGAAGTTCATGTTCGGCGTGTAGGTGAGCGTGCTGCCCGAACCACCGAGCGTCCCCTTGGTAGGCTGCGCCGCGATCGTATAGGTGAGCGTGATCTCTGGGGGGTTGTTCGGATCGAGGTCATCCGGGTCGCGAGCCGTGAGGTTGATGGTCGTGGTGGTGTCCTCGTTCATCATCACCTGAAGATCGCCAGCAGGTGAGAACTCGGGCGCGTCTGGCCTGGGGTTGACCGTAAACGTCGCCGTCGCCGTGCTCGTCGAGAGGACGCCGCTTTTGGCGACGTAGAACTCGAAGGAGTCGGTGCCATAGAAGTCGGCGTTTGGCTTGTAGGTGTAGTTTGGAGCCGTCCCCGTCAGCGTCCCGTTCTGCGGACGCACCACGATGCAATCGTTGGGCGCGGGGTTGGGACAAGATGGATCGGCGGTTGTCGGTTGCATCGTCGCGCCGTCCACGGCACGCAACGGCGCCGCGATCTGCGCGTCCTCATCGAGGCTCGTGCCGTAACTCGTCGCGACCGGTGCAGCCTGCGCGAACGCCGCGCTCGATCCAAACGCCATTACCCCGAAACCAGCCAAAGCACAGCACGAGAGGCGGGCAAATCTCTCCATCTTCATTCTTCGTCTCCTTGATATGCCACAGGGGTGATCAGTTTTTTGCGGTGAAAACACACCTCTGATCCCCTCCACTTTGTTGCAATACAGTATGGAACTGTCTTTCGAGCGTAGAGCCTAACGGAAGTCTGCGAGCAAGGCAAAGTCTCTTGCGCATGCTGGGGCAGCAAGCAACTCTGAGAGAGGAAACGTCGGGTAAATAAATCTCGGCGCTCGGGCGTCTATTTATCAAGGTGGAGCTCGCCGCTCGTTCGAAACCCCTCTTTGGAGGACCAAAAACATGTCCCACACTTCGATCGCAACGCTCGCGCTTATCCCGATCCTGTTCGGGTGCTTCCACGGCGCGCGAACTCCCGCCCTCGACCACCAGGTCGCCAGCGCGAAGGTCGCAAAATGGGATCAACTCCCCGCGTTCCAGGAAGCCATCGACCCGGAGAACTTCGACGCATCCAAAGCGCGCGCAGCATGCTTCTACGCCACAAACGAGCAACGGACCAAACATGGAAAGAAGGCGCTCGAGCGTAACGCATTGCTCGAAGCGAGCGCGCAATTGCACGCGGACAGGATGACCTCGAAGGCGTTCTTCTCGCACGAAGATCCTCACAGCAAATCACTGCGAACGCCTGACGATCGAGGGAAAAAGGTCGGCGTGCCCAACCCGAAGTTCGCCGAGAACATCGCCTTCGTGACGACTATCGACTACGAATCGGGCCGCCCCGTCTATGGACGAGGCGGCCCTGGAAAGTTCAGCTACACGCCGGATGGTCCGCTGGTGCCAGCCCACACCTACGCCTCGCTCGCGCGAGATACGCTCGAGGGCTGGATGAACTCGCCGGGCCACCGAAGAAACATCCTCGATGGCAACGCGCTCGAGCTTGGCTGCGGCTTCGCGTTTGTCTGGAAGAATAACTTCCCCTCGGCCAACGCGGTGCAGAACTTCCAGCTCTACGAACCGATCGCCACCGAGGAGAAGTGAGGATCACTTGTTCACTGGCTCGAGGACCTCGATGCCGTGCATGTACTTGCGCAACGCCTCAGGGACCACGACCGAACCATCGGCTTGCTGGAAGTTCTCGAGGATCGGGATAAGAATCCTCGGAGAAGCGACCATCGTGTTGTTGAGCGTATAACAGTAGCGCGTGTTCCCATCCTCGTGGCGGTAGCGGATCTTGGAGCGCCTCGACTGATAATCGTAGAGGCTAGAACAGCTGTGCGTCTCGCTGTAAGCGTTGCGCGATGGCATCCAGCTCTCGATCTCGTGCTTCAAAACTTGCCCGAGGCCGATCTCGCCGGTGCACGCGAGCGCGACGCGGTAAGGAATCCCGAGCGCTTGCAGCAAGCTCTCCGAGTTCGCCAACAGTTCCTCGTGAAGAAGGCGCGATGCCTGCGCGTCATCCTCGCAGATGATCACTTGCTCGACCTTGGTGAACTGGTGCACCCGGTAGATGCCGCGCGTGTCCTTGCCTGCCGAGCCAGCCTCGCGGCGGAAGCAGGGAGACAACCCGGTGTAACGAAGCGGCAGCTGCGCAGGATCGAGGATCTCGTCTGCGTTCAGGCTGACGAGCACGACCTCGGAGGTCCCGATCAGGTACTTGTCATCGCGCTCGAGGACGTAGGTGTCCTCCTTTCCGTAGGGGAAGAACCCCGTCCCGACGAGCGCGTCCTCGTTGACCATCACGGGGCCAGTGACGAGCTCGTAGGGGTTGTCACGCTTGACCAGAATCTCGATGGCGAGGCTGATGACAGCTTGCTCGAGCAACGCGCCCGCGCCGCGCAACAAGTAAGAGCGCGCGCCGCCGACCTTGATCCCGCGAGGCTTGTCGAGAATCCCGAGCATCTCGCCGAGCTCCTCGTGGTCGCGAGGTTGGAAGTCAAACTTCGTCACCTCGCCGACGCGACGCACCTCGAGGTTGTCCTCGTCCGTGACGCCGACGGGGACCTCTTCGAGCGGGACATTGGGGACCATCAAAATCAACTGGTCGAACTCTTCCTGAACCGACACGAGCTGCTCTTCGAGCTCCTGGCGTTTTGCCTTGAGCTCCTTCCCTTCTTGAATCAAAGGCATACGCTCCTCCTGGGAGGAAGCGGTCTTGATCAAACTCGAGACTTCGTTGGCGCGCGCGCGCGTCTGCTCCGACGCGTAAATCAAATCACGTCGTTGCTGGTCGACCTCGATCAAGCGATCGATATCGACGTCAAACCTCTTGTCGCTGGCAGCCTTCTTGACCACCTCGGCGTTCTCTCGGATGAATTTGATGTCCAACATGCTCGTTTTCCACTGGTTCAGGGTATGCGTTCGATGGTTGCCATAAAGCTCCCCTTCCCTATCCGAATTCCAGGGAACCGACAACCTCAGATGCCCGTTTCAAGGGGAGTCGACCAACAACATTGAGTTGTGAGAATGACCTGCCCTATGATGCGGGAGTTCCTTGAACCACAACCTCGGCGGACTTATTCATGCGCCTGAAATCGATCACATCACGCATCGCTTCGTTTACTGTGCTCGCGCTCTGCGTCCAGGGGTGCGGCGTCTTCGAGCCCACGCCGAGTGATATGGGCGCGCTCGCGGACATGTCAGACATGGGCACGCCAGAGGATGCCTCGGCGGATATGCCAGACATGAACGGCACGAAGATCGAGGTCGGCAAGGTGTGCGAAGCGCCAAACGACTGCGTCGCGGGCGCGAGTTGCGTGTCGGCCTCGGGTGTGTTTCGCTGCATGAGCAACTGCCAGCAACCCGGAAGGATCTGTGGTGGCGGGGAGGTCTGCACGAGCATCGGCGGCGCTGGCGCGGTCTGCTACCTCGGCGGAGATGTGCCCAGGCACAGCGCGTGCGAGAGCAACCCTCAGTGTGAAAAGGGCAACCTCTGCTTTGGCGCCGATGGAGAGAAGTATTGCCTCGAGGCGTGTTACGGACCTGACCCGGATTGCGAGGAGGGAGAGGTCTGCGTCTCGAGCGCGAGCGGCAGGGGATATTGCCGCGGCGAGGTCGGGCGCTCGTGTGAGGTCTCCGGGAGCGTATGTGATTCGAGCGGGCTCCAGTGCAGTTCGTTGTTGGGTGGCGCGTTCAGCGCGTTCTTCACGACACCTGCGTGCACGGCGCCTTGCTCCACGGATGAGGATTGCGGTCCAGGCGCAGCGTGCCGCACCATCGACGAGGATGGCGAAGGCAACAAGACGCGCGCGTGCCTCGATGTTTGCGAGGAAGATTCGGACTGTCGGTTTAACCTCGGAGAGAAGTGTTGGGCGCCGATCGAGTGTCCCACGAGCGGTGATCCAGCGCTCTGCAACGAGCTCACGAATGGAAAGAGCATCTGCCTGGCCTTGCCTTGATGCCCATCGGCGTCGAGAATTGGCGTGGCGTGTCTCGACGACAGACACCAGGGATGGTAATTGCCTGCTGCGAGAGGTCGGCATCGCGCCGCCCCATCACTCCTAACAACGCAGCAGGTGAGAGCGCAGCATGAAATTCTTCATCGACACAGCAGACGTGAACGAGATCGCCGAAGCGGCCGCCCTGGGTATCCTCGACGGCGTGACGACCAACCCGAGCTTGATCGCCAAGACTGGCCGCAAGCACAAGGAGACGATCATCGAGATTTGCGGCCTCGTCGATGGCCCTGTCAGCGTCGAGGTGACCGCTGAAGACACCGACGGCATGTTGGCGCAAGCCGAAGAGTTCGTGACCTGGGCAGACAACGCCATCATCAAGGTCCCGCTGACGCAAGCTGGCCTCAAGGCGTGCAAGAAGCTCTCGAGCCAGGGCGTTGGCGTCAACGTCACGCTTTGCTTCTCGGCAAACCAGGCGTTGCTCGCGGCCAAAGCGGGCGCGACGTACATCAGCCCCTTTGTCGGGCGCCTCGATGATATCGGCGCGGACGGAATGCAACTGATCGAGGACATCGTCCAGGTCTACGCCAACTACCCTGACCTCGCCACCGAGGTTCTTGTCGCGTCGGTGCGTCACGCGAACCACGTCCACCAGGCAGCCATGATCGGCGCTCACGTGGCTACCCTCCCCTTCAACGTCATCAACCAGATGTTCAAGCATCCGTTGACGGATGTGGGGATCGAGAAGTTCAACGCGGACTGGGCGAAGGTTCCCAAGGACGCTTGAGCGCGAACCCATGGATCGAGCACGGAGGTCACGAACCTGCGATCCAAGAGTCGTCCGTCTGGCAGGTTCGTGACCTCGTCACAACGTCGCGCCGCGCAAGGAGAGAAGAGATGTGGGCCAAGTTACTGCTCGTCTTTACGATCGTCCCGATCATCGAGTTGACGCTGTTGATCACGCTGGGCAACAAGATCGGCCTCGAGCCCACGCTCGCCATCGTGGTCACCACGGCTCTCCTCGGCGCGACGCTCGGTAAGCTCCAGGGGACGCGCGCCTGGCACAGGATCAAGCAAGACCTAGCCACCGGCCAGCTCCCGCAAGACTCCCTGCTCGACGGGCTCGCCGTGGTCATCGCCTCGGCCTTCCTCGTCACCCCTGGCGTGTTGACGGATGTCGCCGCGTTCACCCTGCTCACCCCCTTCACGCGCAAGCCGATCAAGAAGCTCGTGCGCAAGCGCGTGGAGAAGTGGCTCGGGTTCGACGGCTCCTCACCCGCGGGGATGATGGGCTTCGGGATGGGCCTCGACCCTTACGAAGGCGCCCAGGATGAGGACGAGATGCCGCCAGAGGGCTTCCACTACGCGCAAGGGCCGCGCACCGATGATATCATCATCGAACCGATGGAGGCCGAACCTCGCCGCCAGGAGAAATCCAGGTCGGAAGAAGTCGAAGCGAGCGCGGTGGTCATCGACCTCGCCAGCGCAGATGGGAGGCGTGGCTGAGGCCCTTTACCAAACGCCCCATCCAGTCTATAACGTGCCCGAATCTTACGAGCCGCCCTCTGATTCTTCCCATGTAGCGGCTTTCAATTGTCAATGACTCCCTGTAGCGAATGATACACGGGGAGAGCGATCCTCAAAGGGAGCGACGCACCGATCATGCTCATAGACATTCACGCAAAATCCTCCCTCTCACAAGGTGTCAAGGTCAGCGTCGAGGACGTCCTCACGCGCGCCAAAGAAGCGGGCATCGACGCGGTGGCGTTCACCGAACAGCTCAGCTCCTCGCACTGCAAAGAGGCGATCGAGGCAGGGAAAGCCAAGGGCATCAAGGTCTTCATCGGCGTCGAAATCCCCACCGACAAGGGCCTCCTGCTCGGCTTCGTGCCAGACATCGACACCTTCTACACCGGCGAGGAGTGGAGCGCGTTGACGGAATGGACGACGCCCACCGCGGCGGACATCATCGAGTTGTTCTCTTCCAAGGGTGGCGCGCTTATCGCCGCGCGCCCCTACGACCTGGACATCCCCTTCAACATGGGGGACATGCTCTTCACCCTGGAGAACATCCACGGCGTCGAGGTCTACAACTCCAGGCTCGGTGACATCCAGATCGACTTCGCGCTCGAGGCGGCATCCTTCCTCGGCCTCCCCACCACGGGCGGCTCCGACCCGAAAGGAACCGGCGAGAAGATCGGCGACTACGCGACCTTCTTTATCGACGACATCGAGACGCAGGCTGACTTCGTCAACGCCTTGCGCAACAAGGAGTTCTGGGCGATCCAGCTCGGTAAGGTAGAGACCAAGAAGACCACCCGCGAGAGCGACCCGTTTGGCAACCGACGCGAGCGTCGCGGCGGTGGCGACAGGAACAGTGGCGGCGATCGCAGCGGTGGTGGCAACCGCGGTGGCGGAAACCGTGGCGGTGGTCGCGGTGGCAACCGTCGCAACAGCCGTGGCGGCGGTGACAGGAACGGTGGTGGCGAGCGCAGCGGCGGCGGAAACCGCCGTCGCAACAAGCGCGACTGATCCTGGCACAGCGAACAAGAAAGCAAAGCGGCGGTTTCGTTTCCGAAACCGCCGCTTTGCTTTCTTGTTCGCTGGATGGCGCTCAGACGTGGTTCAGGAACGCGTCGACATCGAAAGAGATGGAGCGTCCACCGAGCGTGCGACAAGCCTCGCCAGCGGCGACGTTCGCGAACGCGACGCTCTTGTCCAGCGGCCAGCCATGCGCCACGCCATAGATAAACGCGCCATGGAAGACATCGCCAGCGCCGGTCGTATCGAGGACCTCGACGGGGTGGGCCTGTCGACGATGCAAGACGCCTTCATCGCGCCGCATCGCCACGCTCCCCTCGTCGCCGAGTGTAACGACGACGGTCGAAGGCCCGCGCTCGAGCAGCGCTCGACACATCGCCTCGAGCGCGCCCTCTCCGGTAAATTGAGAGGCAAAGCGCTCGGATGCCACGAGCAAATCACAGCTCGCCACGAGCTCTCCGCTGTGCGGGTTCGGTTGCTCGTTATCCAGGACCACCGTGATGCCTCGCTCGCGTGCCTCGCGCATGAGCTTGAGCTGTGCGGCTGGTGAGGTCGCGTCCACGTGCAGGATATCGACCCCATCGAGGAGGTCTGAAGAAACCTCCGCAGGCGTGAGCGGCTCGATGGTGCCACGAGTGAAGTAAGTTTGCTTACGCCCCGTGGCCGCTTCGACGATGATGTAGGACGATTGGCTGATGCCACCCTTTTGGTAGATGACATACTCGGTGGAGATGCCCTCCCCTTTCAGCGTGCTCACGATGTCGCGACCTGCCGAGTCATCTCCAACCTTGCCGACAAAGGTCACGTCCATACCCAATCGCGCGAGCGCGACCATGGCGGTCGCCGCCGAGCCGCCTCCTTGCACACTGAATTGCTCGAACTCGAGCTTGAAATCTGGCTCGGCGAACCTCTCGACGACGCCGAGATGATCCATCGTACAGTACCCGACACCCAGGATACGCATCCTTATCTCTCCACCAACAAACGATTTCGCTCTCACGCGCTCACCCAAAAGCGCGCCTGATCCAGCAAAAGATCAGTTATTGCGAATGGTTCGATTCGCTCTCCCACAACCCACTGTCAGAGATCATCGATCGTGGGCACTGTAACCAACCCAGATCCAAAAGACAACAGGAACCACAACCCCCTACATTTCCTACACTTCCATACATTATGGTGCCGGGTCCTCGCCCCCCGCAAACTGCGCCTGCCCCCCCGCAAACTGCGCCTGCCTTCGTGAACCTCTGTGTTTTCTTCGAGCCACCGTGCCATAGCAATGGAATGACGGCGCGTTTGCTGCCCCCCATTTCGGCGCTACGCTTGAAATAGGGGGCAAACTCGCGCTCCGACTCCAAGTTGGCGTTTTGCGACAAGGAGCTTCGAAATTAGCAGTGAGTTACACGAGGGCACCCTTTGCGAACCTGTGTGCCGAAATCATCGCGAGGGCGCCCCCCCCCAAACGAAGTGCTGTTTGGGGGGCAGCGACGAACGAAGTGAGGAGCGGGGGGCATGTCATGCGTTCTGCACGACTTGCAACGAAGCTCCCACGCATAACGCCAACCTCGAGTCGAAGCGCGAGTTTCCCCCCTATTTGCAAAAATGGGGGGGGAGAAAACGCGC